>DLYC01000062.1:9849-16975 GCA_003447895.1 Lachnospiraceae bacterium
TCCGGTCTCCTGCCCTTCCGCGGCGGCTCCGGCCTGTCCGGCCGCCGGCTCGTCAAAGCGCACGATAAAATCCGCCGTCGCCCTTCCTTCCCTGGTCGGGTTGATCTTTCCAAGGAGCGAGGATACAAAATACGCGTGCTTGATCTCCAGAACATCGTCGATCTGTTTGAGCTCCTGCGCCTTGGAGGTTCCCGTCTCATTGGCCGTATTGTCCGCGGCCGGCGTTTCCTCCTCTATAAGTCCTTTCTGATAGACCTTATACTGCGCATAACACTCCTTCGCTCCAAGGAGCACTCCCACGACGAAACCGGCCAGAAGGATCAGTCTCCACTTCTCCAGTACACATCTCAAAAGGCCTCGCAAATCTACTACTCTTTCTCTTCTATTCACTCTTACCTCCATGTCGAAGCGCCGCGCGCCAGGACACAATCTTTTCCAAATCCCGGGCGAAATTCTCCCGCCCGCAAATGATAGTATATCATCGTAATTCTACCGTATGCTTCTTAGGAAAGCAAGCAGGCTTAATAATTACAAAAAATATAGGAAAATCGGGATGATAATAGTATAATGACGATAATGCACAGGATTTACCGTGCACCGAAAACTTCAGAGGAGTTCATTCATGAATAAAATACCTTTTAATATTCCCCCTTATATAGGTACGGAACTTGACTATGTCAAACAGGCTGTCGACGCCCACAAGATCTGCGGCGACGGGCAGTTCACGAAAAAATGCAACGCATGGCTTGAAGATAAGTTTGGCGCGACCGGCGCTCTTTTGACCACCAGCGGAACCACCGCTCTCGAAATGGCGGCGCTTCTGTGCGGCCTCGAGAAGGGAGACGAGGTAATCCTGCCCAGCTTTACCTTCTCCAGTACGGCCACGTCGATCGTCCTCACCGGCGCCACCCCTGTCTTCGTGGACATCCGCCCGGACACCATGAATCTGGACGAGAAGAAGATCGAGGAGGCCATCACGGATAAGACGAAAGCGATCATGGCGGTCCATTACGCCGGCGTATCCTGCGAGATGGACACGATCCTGGAGATCGCAAGGCGGCACGACCTCAAGGTCATCGAAGATGCCGCCCAGGGCGTCATGTCCACTTATAAAGGAAGGGCGCTCGGCACGATCGGAGATTTCGGCTGCTACTCCTTCCACGAGACCAAGAACTACTCCATGGGAGAGGGCGGCGCGATCATTTTAAACCACAGGGAAGATATCGAGCCCGCGGAGATCCTCCGGGAAAAGGGCACCAACAGGGCCCGCTTCTTCCGCGGACAGGTCGATAAGTACACCTGGGTGGAGTACGGAAGCAGCTATCTTCCCAGTGACATGAACGCCGCTTATCTCTGGGCCCAGCTTCTTGAGGCCGACAAGATCAATGAGAACCGCCTGGCCACCTGGAACGCTTACAACGACGCCTTTAAGCCGCTCGCGGAAGAAGGAAGGCTGGAGCTTCCCACCATCCCCGCGGAGTGCGTGCACAATGCCCACATGTACTATGTAAAGCTCAGGGACCTTCGCGAGAGGACCGCTTTCATCAAGTATCTGAAGGACCGCGACATAAGCTCGGTCTTCCACTATGTCCCTCTCCACTCCTCTCCCGCGGGCAAGCGCTTCGGCCGCTTCTACGGGGAGGACGTATACACCACCAGAGAGAGCGACCGCCTTGCAAGGCTCCCTCTCTACTACGGCATCACACAGGAGGACAGGGACCGCGTGATCGACGCCGTCATTTCCTTCGTCCGGGGAGAATAAGCCCCCGGCCCCGGCTTCCCGCCGGAGATAAAATATACAGAACAGGAGATTTTTCGTGAATATTGATTCCATACACAAAAGCGGAAAAAAGCTGATCAGCTTCGTCATTCCGTGCTACCACAGTGAGGGGTCCGTCGGACTCGTCATAGATGAAATTCGTCAGGTCGTTTCCCAACGGCCTGATTTTACTTACCAGATCATCGCCGTCAATGACTGTTCTCCGGACAATCTTTTGGCCGTGATCCGAAAAGAGGCCGAGCGCGACCCGCAGGTCATCGCCATCGACCTTGCCAAGAACGGCGGGCGGCACAACGCCCTGATCTGCGGCTGCCACTACGCGGACGGCGACTACATCGTATTTATCGACGATGACCAGCAGTGCCCCACTGACCGCCTCTGGGATCTTCTCGATCCGCTCATAAACGGAAACGCGGATGTCGCCATCGCCAAGTACCCGCACAAGACCCAGTCCGCCTTCAAGAATTTCGGCTCCAAAGTCAATGACACAGTCGCCAACTGGCTTTTGGGCAAGGACAAGGACCTGAAGTTCTCCAACTTCTCCGCCATGAAGCGGTTCGTGAAGAATGAAGTCATCAAGTACAAGAACCCCTACCCGTATCTCTCCGGCCTCATGCTCCGGTCCACCAGGAATGTCGTAAACGTGGAGATGGAGGAGCGCGAGAGAAAGATCGGCGTCGGGCACTACAGCTTCCGCAAATCCTTCGCCCTTTGGATGAACAGCTTTACGGCGTTCAGTGTCAAGCCCCTTCGCTTTGCCACGACCTGCGGTATTGCCTTTGCTTTCTTTGGCATGATCCTGGTCGTTTATACCGTCATTCACAAGCTGCTCAATCCCAATGTGGCGATCGGCTACAGCTCCCTGATGTCCATGCTCAGCTTCATCGGCGGCATGATCATGTTCATGCTTGGGCTCATCGGAGAATATGTGGGACGCATCTATATTTCGCTCAACAATTCACCGCAGTTTGTCATCCGAGACATCTACCGCTGCGATGACACGGGAGACAACCAATGAAAAATATTCTGATCATCGGCGCCGGCGACTTCCAGCTTCCGCTCGTACAGAGAGCAAGCCTGTCCTACAACGTGCTTCTGGCGGCCCCGGTCGTATCCGACCTGTTCAAACCTTATATTAAAGACGCTTTTCTTGTCGATGTCAGGGACAAGGAGAGCATCCTCCGCTACGCGAAGGAAAATGACATCTGCGGCGTCATCACCGACCAGACGGACATTGCCGTGCGCTCCGTCGCCTATGTGGCCGAAAAGCTCGGCCTTCCCGGGATCGGCTACGAGACCGGCTGTCTTTTCACCGACAAGAGCCTGATGCGCGCGCGCATGGCAGAGCTTGGCATAAAGCTCCTTCCCAACCGGACTGTCTCCTCCCTGGAGGAGGCCGAGGCCTATTACAGGGAGATCGGCGGAAATATCATCATCAAGCCCCTGGACACCCAGGGAAGCAGAGGCGTCCAGACCTGCCGCAGCGCCGGCGAACTTGCGTCAAAATATGAAGAGGCCGCACGCTGGTCCTCAAACCGCAAGGTTCTCATAGAGCGTTGCGCGACCGGCCGCGAATTTGTCGTCGAGGGCCTCGCGCTTGACTACCGCTTCCGGAATCTGTGCATCGGAGACACTCTGTATTTTGACCTGCCGGATGCCTTCGCGGCCAAGAGCCGGATCTTCCCGACGCTCGCGCCGGACGATCTGCGGCAGCGCGTCCTGGACCTCAACACGAAGATCATCGAGGGCTTCGGCCTAAGGCAGGGCATCACGCACAGCGAGTTCATCATGGAAGGCGATGACATCTACCTGATCGAGACCGCGGCCAGGGGCGGCGGCGTGTTCATTTCCTCCGACCTGATCAGCCTCTCCTGCGGACTTGACACGGAGGGCTTCCTTGTAAATATCGCGACGGGGCAGCAGAAAGAACTGCCGCAGATCCTGCCGCAGCAGTGCGTCTGCGGTTACCTCGCGTTCTACATTCCCGTCGGCGAAGTGGTCAGTGTCAAAGGCGTCCGGGAAGTACAGGCGCTCCCCTTTGTGCACCGCAACCAGCTCGACAAGCTGAAGGTCGGAATCGTAAACAAAGAGGGACATACCGACAAGACCTCCCGCCTGGCCCTCATCGTCAGCGCGCCGGACCGCGAAACTTTTGAAGAGAGAGCCCGGCTCGTGCGCGATCTGCTGCAGGTGGAGACATTGACGAAGGACGGCATCCGGCCGCTTCTGTGGGAGTAAAGACCTTTATGTTAGACAAATTTCTGAGCAAAAGAAGAAACATCGTATTCCTGGCGATCGTCGCGGTCTTCATGGAGAGCCTGACGTCCCCCTGCCTCAAGCTGGGCGGACGCTACCCCTTCATGTCCCCGGGCTATATCGCATGGTTCTGCCTGGCCGTAGCCATCCTCTGCTTCTACGCCGTCTGCTGGCAGCTGATCCTGGAAAAGCTCCCTCTGACCACCGCTTACCTGCGAAGGGGCTTCAGCTATATCCTGATCTTCGTCTGGGCAACCCTGATCTTCCACGAGGCCATCACCTGGAAACAGATCCTGGGCATCGCCGTGATTACGGCCGGGATGGTCATCAGCATCAGCGACGAGAAGAGCACGGACACGGGCGCCGTGGCAACTGCCACTGAAACCTCAAATGAGAGCACCGCAGCGTCCGCCGCTACAGCCTCGGGCGACAGCACCGCAGCGGTCAATTCCGTCGAGGCCGGCAAGGAAGGAGGCAGCCATGAACAGTAATTCAGCGATCTTTACCCCTGCGTTCTGCTACGCCGCTGCCATACTGGCCGCCTTTGTCACGGCGCTCAGCCAGATCATCCTCAAAAAGCAGGCCAACATCACCGAGGCCAAAAAGAGCGGGTTCTTCAGCAAATTCCTGAATCCCCGCGTCATTATCTCTTATGGACTTCTATTCTCCACTCTGGTGATCAACCAGGTGGCCCTGATCCACGTGCCGGTATCCGTCATGCCGTGCATCACGGCGACGAGCTTCGTCTGGGTCTTTATCATGGGCGTCCTGATCCTCAAGGAGAAGGTATCCAGGCGAAGAGCCATCGGCGTTGCCGTCATCATTCTCGGGGTCATCATCTCCCGGCTGTGAGATGCGGCGCGCCGGACCGCAGGCAGGCGTCCTATCAGGCGGGGACCGCAATACCCTGCCAAAATACTGTGATGTATGGGAAAAACTATGGCCCGCAATGATTTAAGGAGGAAACTATGGCCCGTAATATACTGTTGACATCGCTGAGCGCTGCGGAAAACAACCTGCCGCTTCGCTATTTTTCCCTTCAGAAAGAATTCGGCTTCGATTACTGCGATGCGCTTCTGGACGCGGAGGCCGGCATAAAAGCCCTGCTCTCACGATACGCCATCGATGAGATCATTGTCATCGGCGGAGACGGCTCGTATGAGGAAAGCGATGAGCTGTCTTCTGTCCCTCTTTTAAACGGAAGAAATCTGTACGGTTCGGACAGGGCTTCTCTGTCTGCCTACGGTCTTCTCCGATACCGGCTCGCGCAGTACGCAGACGAGAAGGCACTCGACCTGCAAACGGAAGACGAACTCCTGCCTGCGGATACACGAGAAAAACTGATCCGCTTTATTCAGGATTTCCATGAGGGGAACGCCGAACTTAAGAGCAAAAAATTCAACCGGCTTTTTGATGCGCTTTCGCAGAGCGATCCGGTTTATGAGGATTTCTGGAGCGCGCTCTTTAAAGCATTTCCCAAGCTCCGCGATCAGGAGGCCGCCTGTACCCGATGGGTAAAAAACTATCTGTATGCGTCGTTAAAGCCCACCGCCCAGCTTGAGCTTCTGCCCGTCAACGAGAAGACCGAGATCCGCCTCTTCCCGGAGGACCGCATAGAAGACGGCGAACAGTGGGTCAACTATATGATGAAAATGAAAGACTCGATCGCGGACAACCGGGAAGACATCAACCTGTATGTATCGCTCAGCAGCAACGACGCCGCCGATACTTTCATCGTCATTAATCTTCTGGATATTCTGGTATCCATGCCGCAGAGCCGGGTCCGTTTAGAGAAGCTCTTCACGCCCCGCAGCACCCCAGGACGTATGGCCGGGATCATACGCGATGACACCAAAGGCTTTGGCGTTTCGGAGCTCTTCCATGCGCTTCATTCCTTCCTGGATTACGGAAAAGCAGATATGATCGTAAAGATCTGGAAAGACAGCGGAGAACACAACGACAGCATTGCCGCGATGGTCTATGCGATGCGCCATGTGGATGTAGGGCTGTCCATGTGCAACATCCCGGAAATGAAAGAGGGTATCTTCCGCCTGCGCAGTCTCTTCCGGGATGATAAGTTCTGGAGAGAATCCGGCTACTATGGCATGATTTTCAGTGTGATCGCGGAGAGCATTCGGGAAGACTACGGGCCCCTCCTTGAGGGAGAAAGCGACATTCCCTTTATTGAGCTTGTAAAATGGGCCTACCGGCATCAGTTCTATCAGCAGACGCTGACCCTGGTCGAATCTATGGCGCCGGAAAGCCTGGTAAAATCCGGCGTGTTCTACTACTGTAATGACGAGAAGGACAGGGAACAGGTCACGGAACTCTTCGCGCGGCAGCGGCTGGAACTCAAGCCCTATGAATACTATAAGATGGATCTGATCGATCACTATTTTGTCAAGACTTATAACCGCACGGGAGTCAGGGGACAGGGCTCCAAGGACGAAGATTCGCAGCGCGTGTACGCCGCCATGAGAGTGAAGTCCATCGGGAACACGAATCCCTCCGTGATCTCAGGTTTTACTGTATGCGACAGCAAGGAAACGGTGCAGAATATTCTGTTCGCGTATTACCATCTGAGCTATGTCCGCAACAAGATCAGCCATGCCGACGCGAGCGCGATGGCCGAGAGCCGCCTGATGGTTTCCGAGAGCGATGAGAACTCCTCCCTGGCCTGGATGAAGGACAGTATCGACTACTTCATAGACAGCTATGAAAAAGCAATGGCGGAAGCAGCAGGTATGAATCCTCATGTCGTTCTCATCACCGGAGATGAAGTCCGCAAGGCCGCGGACCGCCTCAAATACAAAAAGACGGACACACGGCGTCCTCAGTGATTTGTACAGCAATTTATTATTGAATAGCGGCTAAGAAAAGCAGCACCTCGGAATACTTAAATCCGGGGTGCCGCTTTTTGGTTCAACTCAGCAGTCCGCCCAAAAGCACTGCTATTGCGATCAGAAAAAAGATAAACGAGAATACGCCGCTCGGCGCATTCTCTGCTATCGCATACACAAACAGGATAAAGATCGGGATCAAAAGGATCATGACGCAGCCACCGCCGGAACCACCGCCCGAGCCGCTGCC
>DLYC01000080.1:0-673 GCA_003447895.1 Lachnospiraceae bacterium
ACAACGGTCGTGACCGCGCTGCACAAGATCCCGAAACCCAGAAGTCCGAGGAAGATCAGGTCCAGCACCGCATTGAGGATTGCCGAAAACATCAGAAATTTGAGCGGCGTCCTGGAATCGCCGACACTCTTCATGCCGGCCGCGATCGCATTGTAGAAAAAGGTGAACGGTGCCCCCAGAAACGTGATCCGAAGATAGACCACCGTGATCTCAAAGATCTCACCCGGCGCCTCCAAAAACCGCAGGATCTGCGGCGCCAGTATAAAACCCGCCCCCGCGACAACCAGACATACCGCCGCTCCGAACAGGAGCATGGTCGACATTGTCCGCTTGAGCCTTTCGTGATTTCCGGCGCCGAAGTGCTCACTCATCAGAACGCCCGATCCGATACACATCCCGCTGATCGCCAGGATCACCAGGTTCATCACCGGCGCCGCGATCCCTTCCGCCGCCAGCGCGTTCTGCCCGATAAACCTTCCGGCGATAATGGAATCCACCGCATTATAGGCCAGCTGCAGCCAGTTTCCCAACAGAAGCGGCAGCGCGTAGCGCCACAAATGCCCGTATGGACTGCCGGTCGTCATATCTCTCATTGGTTACTTGTCCCTCGTTGCGAACTCATTTTTTCTGAAGACGGGCCTAAGGCACGGCTTCCAAAATGAGTTCCTCGTTG
>DLYC01000080.1:717-3395 GCA_003447895.1 Lachnospiraceae bacterium
ATGAGTTCCTCGTTGCGAACTCATTTTTTCTGCACTCTCTTCCCGCTCGACGTGATCGCCTTCTGCGGACATACCAGCACGCAGAGATGGCATCCCACGCACTTTTTCGCATCCATCCGAGGTCTTCGGGCAGCCTCCGCCCCGCCGGATACCATGCTGATCGCCTGGTGTCCGCCGTCCGCGCAGGAAATCATGCATCTGCCGCAGCCGATACACTTCTTCATGTTGAACCTGGGGTAGACGATCGTGTCTCTCTCAAGAATATCCGTGGTATCGCTGACAGAATCAAGACCAATCCCTACTACGTCCCTGACACTCTTAAATCCCTTCTCCGTCAGATACAGATTCAGACCCGCCTTCAGGTCTTCAATAATTCTGTAGCCGTACTGCATGACCGCGGTCGTGACCTGAATACTTCCCGCGCCCATCATCATAAATTCCAGTGCGTCCCGCCAGGTCTCGACGCCGCCCATACCGCTGAGGTGCATGCCGGAAAGCGCCGGATCATGCCCCATCTCCGCGATAAATCGGAGCGCGATCGGCTTGACAGCACTTCCGCTGTATCCGCCCACTGCGGACATGCCGCGGACAGCAGGTGCGGACACATAAGTGTGCGGGTTGACCCCGATAATACTCTTGATCGTGTTAATGGCCGAGATTCCGTCCGCTCCGCCGCGTCTTGCCGCTTCTGCCGCGGGGCTCATGCGGTCGACGTTGGGAGTGAGCTTCGCAAGGATCGGGATTTTGGCACCGCGGCGGGCCGCCGCCGTGAAGCGCTCCACCAGTTCCGGCACCTGTCCGATATCCGAACCCAGTCCGCCCTCCGCCATATTGGGACATGAAAAATTCAGCTCGATCGCGTCCGCGCCGTTCTCCTCGCAAAGGCGTGCCAGCCGCTCCCAGTCCTCGTCGTTCTCGCCCATGATGGAGGCCAGGATAAACTTCGACGGGTAATTCTCCTTCAGCCGGCGGAAGATCTCCATATTCTCCTCGACGCTGTGGTCGGACAGCTGCTCAATATTCTTAAATCCTATGATGCTCCCGTTGTCACCGGTGATCGCCGAGAACCGCGGCGAAGCCTCGTGAATCTCCATGGCGCAGATCGTCTTGAACGACACGCCGGCCCAGCCGGCCTCGAACGCCCTCGCGCACATGTCATAAGTGCTCCCCACAACAGACGAGGACAGCAGGAAAGGATTCTCCAGCGGAACCCCGCACAGTTCTGTCCGAAGTTTCTCCTCCTCTGCGGGCGCTTCGACTTCCAGCTCCGGTCTCACCTCTTCATACAGCCTTGTCATGATGTTCTTTACTGCCACCTGATGCGGCTTCACGCAGAAGTCCTCACAGGGCGCAGGACATCCTGCGCATGGGTTTGTGCCCGCTGCTTCCGCTGTCAGCTGCGCTGCCGCGACCTTTTCGTTGTCAAACCAGATGCTTCTCAGAAGCTTTGCGGGGTCGACCTTCTCACAGGCTTTGCTGCACGGTGCGTCGTAACACAATACACAATTTATCATATCTGAGCGGTAAATCTTCCTGTCAAACATGCCGGTCCCTCCTTATCCTGATGTGATTTCCGATGATTCGTTACGAATATTCTATCATTTCATGCCTGTTCGGCAAAGGGCAAGTATTGTCCCTTTGGGTTTGCTTGGGGCGCCCTTCGTGGGCCCCTTTGAGTGCCCCTGGAGCTCCCTCCAGGGGCACCCAAGTGTTCCTTTTCAGGGAAATTCCTTCCAGTTGCTCTTTCAGTGCCCCTGGAGCACCCTCCAGGGGCGCCCAAGTGTACTTTCTCCGGGAAATTCCAGCAAGTTGCTCTTTCAGTGCCCCTGGAGCCCTCTCCAGGGGCACCCAAGTGTACCTTCTCCAGAGATTCACAGCAAGTTGCTCTTTCAGTGCCCCTGGAGCACCCTCCAGGGGCACCGGAATGTCCAGGGGCACCGGAAGCTGCGCCAGTCATCGCCCCCTGCAACAAGGTAAAGCAGACATTCGCAATTCTCTCCGCCACTTGCCGCAGTTCAAAAAATACGCCACTTGCCGCAGTTCAAAAAAATGTTGACACTTAATCGTTTTAATGATATAAATTATTAAACCGTTGAGGAAGAGTGAGTAAATTCTTTCCATGTTTCCCCAGAGAGCTGCAGGTGGTGGGATTGCAGTGAAGCACAAGAATTGAATGGACTTCTGAGGGCGAGCAGAAACCCGGAGACGACTTCAGGGAGTATGTGAGACGGAGCAGACTCTCCGTGATCAATTGTCAGCATATGTTAGTATGCGTTGAGTGGGCGTAGATTACGTCAAGCCGGGTGGCACCGCAGGATCGGAATATCTTACAGGAAAGATTTTTCAAAGACCCTGTCCCAGCAAACAACACTGGGACAGGGTCTTTTTTTGCGCGTAAGCAATGAGCCATGCGCATCCAGACCTGTTCCGATCCGATGTGAGCATGCTCACAATCGGATAGGGCCAGGTCTGGATGCATACGGCGAATGCCGCGACAGTGAGAGTCCGAAGGACGCGAACTGGCGGCATGGCTCAAACCTCAAAGCCATGCGCAGCCAAACGCACTCCTTGTCCCGAGCATACTTTAGTTACCGGCGCACAGCGCCACAAACACTGCAATGCGAAAGGAGCTAACCAATGGCACGCACAGAAACAAACGAAATGGCAAACACCGCAAC
>DLYC01000204.1 GCA_003447895.1 Lachnospiraceae bacterium
GATCTGCTCCAGCATTTCCGAGGGCGCGAGCGACCGGTAGAGGCCGTCCAGTGTGGAGGCGCAGAACCTGCAGCCCATGCGGCATCCGACCTGTGAGGAGATGCAGACGCTGTTTCCGAATTTGTAGCGCATAAAGACGCTTTCCACCAGGGAATCATCTCCCATGGCAAACAGGTACTTCTGCGTCCCGTCCAGCTTCGAGATCTGCCGGTCGATCATCCTGACTCTGGTAAGCGGATACTCCTCAGAGAGCTTCTGCGCCATCGCCTTGGGGATGTTTGTCATCTCGCTGTAGTCCCTGACGAGGGCGACATGCATCCACCTGTAGAGCTGTTTGGCCCGGAAGGCGGGATACCCGTTTTCCTTCATCAGGGCTGTGAGCTCCTCCAGATTCATTGACTTGATATCCGTTTTCTGTTTCGTAGGGGAATCCATCGCGCTTCCTTTATCTTCTTACTTCTGTCTTTTTACTCTGTCTTTTTAAACCTGGCCACGAAGAACCCGTCCGTTCCGTGGACATGCGGGAGGAGCTGCAGCCGGTTTCCCGCGTCTCCGCTGATCCCGGCGATCCCTTCCGGCAGGTGCGGCGCCAGCGGATCGGGGCTAAGCCCCAGTTCCCGCTCTATGTAGTCCGCGATGTCGCCGTTTTCTCCCTGATTGATCGTACAGGTGCTGTAAATGAGGGTTCCCCCCTCTTTCAGTAAGCACACTGCGTTTTTCAGGATCTTTTTCTGCAGGTCGGCCAGTTCGCCGAGCTGCTCTCTCGTGACATGGTACTTGATGTCGCGCTTTCTTCCGATGACGCCGAGGCCCGAACACGGAAGATCGCAGATCAATACGTCTGCGGATCCTCTCTCCCCACAAGGAACCGGGGAGAGCGCGTCTCTTTGCCCGATCACCATATTGGGAAGATGCATCCGGTTCGCGTTCCTCGTGATCTGTGCCGCCTTTGTCTTACTGAGGTCATAGGCGCGCACAGTGCCTCCACACAGTTTGAGGAGTTTGGATGCGCAGTGCATGGACTTGCCTCCCGGCGCCGCGCAGATGTCCGTGACAGTCTCCCCGCCTGACAGCCCTGCCGCTTCGGCCACCATCATGGAGCTCTCATCCTGGACGGTCCACAGTCCTTCCCGGTATCCGGGAAGGGAAGTCAGGCTGTCTGTCCCGGTCAGGTAATAGCAGTAGGGAAAATACTGCCCCTTGACGGCTCTGACGCCCCTGGACACCATCTCCTCGATGGTCCCGGAAACAGAAGCTTCGTCCGCCCTCTCGTCAAATCGGATGGAGACAGGGCGGATCTCAAGGAGCGCCGCCAGAAGCTTTTCCGTCTCCCCCTGCCCCAACTGGTCTGACCAGAGGCGGATGATCCACTCCGGCATGGAGTACTTATGAGAGAGAGATTCGACTCCCGTCTCTGCGGTTTCGCTTTCCGGCGTCCCGTTTTCCTTCTCTCTGACTACGTTTCTCAGTACGCCGTTTACAAATCCGGACAGTTCCTTCTTGCCGTACTCTTTGGTCAGCTTGACCGCTTCGTTGCAGGCCGCGGAATCCGGAACGGAATCCATGTACAGAATCTGGAAGATGCCCATCTGCAGGATATCCCGGATCACAGGGCGGATGCGCGTCCCTTTCCGGACATGTCTTCGGATCACGTCGCCAAGCTCGATCCGGCGCTCGATCACGCCCTCCGTCAGTCTTTTGACAAAAGCCCTCTGCCGCCGGTCCATGCCTTCCTTCTCGCACCGGTCCAGCATCTCTCTGACGGCGATATGGCTGTATACGTTTTCCTCGCGGATCCTCGTGAGGATCATGAGAGCGGCTTCCCGCTCATTGAGTCTCTTCATAAACTGATCTCTTATTAAACTGATCTCTCGATAAATCGGTCTCTTGTCGGACCTGCCTTTTGTTAAGTCGTCCCGTTATCGCTCTCTCGTGAGCGGGGAGCCCTTTTCCACCTTTGCGCCGAGAAGAAACGCCTGTGTGCTCATGCGCTTCTTGCCCTCGTACTGCACTTCGTTCAGGGAGAGGATGCCCTCGCCGCAGGAGACGTAGATCGCCTTCTTGTCCGTTCCCGCTACGGTTCCGGGCTCGCCGGAAGTATCCAGACCTAAGACGCCCAGATCCGAAACCACCGACGCGCCCCAGATCTTGAGCATTTTCCCGTTCAGGAATGTGTAGGCGCCCGGCCAGCTGTTGAGGCCCCGCACCAGGCGCTCGATCCGGGCGGCAGGCATTGTCCAGTCGATATTTCCCATCTCCTTTTTGAGCATGGACGCGTAGCAGGACTTGCTGTCGTCCTGTCTGACCGGTGTCAGCTTCCCTTCCTCGATCAGGGGAAGCGCCTTCACAAGGAGCTCTCCGCCGAGCGCCGCCATCTTGTTATAGAGGCTCTCCCCGGTCTCCTCGGGTGTGAGCGCGATCTCTTCCTGAAGGAGGATATCGCCCGTATCAAGTCCCTCGTCCATCTGCATGATCGTGACGCCGCTCTTCTCTTCGCCGTCGATCACAGCCCACTGGATGGGCGCGGCCCCTCTGTATTTGGGCAGAAGGGAGGCGTGGACGTTGACGCAGCCATACTTGGGAAGCTCCAGGATCTCCCCACTGAGGATCTGTCCGAAGGCCGCCACGACGATCAGGTCGGGCGCCTCCTCGCGGAGTCTCTCCACAGCTTCCGGGTTCTTCACCTTGACCGGCGAAAATACCGGAATGCCCCATTTGTCAGCGCACTCGTGAACCGGCGTCTTGATGACGCCTCTTCCCCTTCCCTTGGGCCTGTCGGGCTGCGTCACCGCAAGGGTGACCTCACAGCCGTTTCTCATCATGGTGTCCAGAACTTCCGCCGCCAGGTCAGGCGTTCCCATAAATACTATCTTCAAGCGTCGTCTTCCTCCGTCTGTTCCTGCTGTTCCTGATACATCTCGTCAAGTTCCTCGTTGGTGTAGAGCTTTCCTTCCACCAGTTCCACATACATGTGGCCCTCCAGGTGGTCCAGCTCATGGCAGATGGCTCTCGCGAGAAGGCCCTCTCCCTCCACCGTAAACTCTTCCATGTTCTCGTTCAGTGCCTTGGCGATCACATGCTGCGGCCTTGTGACCTGGCCGCTCATGCCGGGCACGGAGAGGCATCCCTCCCAGCCCGTCTGCTCGCCGTCCTGCTCAATGATCTTGGGATTGATCAGGACGAGCGGCTGATTCTGCTCTTCACTGACATCGATGACGACCAGTCTCTTGAGCATTCCCACCTGGGGCGCCGCAAGGCCCACGCCGTTCGCGTCATACATGGTCTCCTTCATATCCTCGATCAGCTGTCTGATCTTGGGCGTCATCTCCTTGATCTCTTTGGCTTTCTTAGCCAGAACAGGATCACCCTGTTCCCGAATCGTTCTAAGTGACATTTAAACTTACCGCCTTTCTATTCGCATCTGTCCCGATGCCCCGGGAAGGACCCGCGACGCGGGTCAGAAGGGACTGACAGGATCAAAATCAAACTGCACCTGGACCTGCGGATCCCTGCCGATCCTGACAAGGTATGCCAGAAAGGCCTCCGCGCGGTCTTTACATCTCACAAGTTTATCATATTTTTCACTCTTGACATAGAGAACAAAGCGGTACAGGTCCCGGATCTTTGTGATCGAGGCCTGCGCCGGTCCGATCACGAACGCGTCCGGGTCGTCCCTCAGAAAGAGCTCCCTGAGCTGTCCGGACAGCGCCTCTGCCCTGTCTTCCTTCTCCGATTGAAGCTGCACGCACAGCATATGGGCGGCCGGCGGATACAGAAGAAGAGACCGGTAACGGATCTCCTCGCCGTAAAAGCCCTCGTAGTCCTGCGCTGACGCGTACTGGATCGCGTAATTCTCCGGCTGATAGGTCTGGATCACCACATTGCCGGGCACATCGCCGCGGCCGGCCCTGCCCGCTGCCTGCGTAAGGAGCTGGAAGGTCCTCTCCGAGGCCCTGTAATCGCCCATATAGAGCGACATGTCCGCCAGGATGATGCCCACCAGCGTAACGCCCGGAAAGTCGTGCCCCTTGACGATCATCTGCGTCCCCACAAGGATGTCCGCCTCCCTGTTCGCAAAGGCGGACAGGATCCGGTCATAGCTTCCCTTTTTGGACGTCGTATCGGCGTCCAGTCTCAGCACTCGGGCACCCGGATAGCGGATCTTCAGGTGCTCTTCGATCTGCTCCGTTCCGGCCTTCAGTCCCGATATGTAGGGAGAGCCGCATTCCGGGCACTCCTTCACATTGGGCCTTTCAAATCCGCAGTAGTGGCACACAAGCTTCCCGTTTTTGTGAAGGGACAGGGACACTTCGCAGTGCGGGCACTTGATCACGGTTCCGCAGGACCGGCAGGACACAAAGCCCGCGATCCCCCGCCTGTTGAGAAAGAGGATCGACTGCTCCCCTTTGGCGAGCCGGTCTGTCAGAAGCTCCTGCAGGCGCATCGACAGGATCGATCGGTTTCCGCTCTTAAGCTCCTCCCTCAGGTCCGCGATCTCCACGTCGGGAAGCGTGCCGCCCGTCAGGCGCTCCGAGAGCGTATACAGCTTGTAGTCCCCGCGCCTTGCCCTGTAGTAGGATTCCAGGGAAGGCGTGGCGCTCCCCAGAACCACGCAGGCGTTTTTCATCGCGGCGATCTGCTCTGCCACTTCCCGCGCGTGATATTTTGGCATGGATTCGTTCTTGTAGCTGGTCTCGTGCTCCTCGTCGATCACGATGACGCCCAGGTCCTGAAAGGGCGTAAAGAGCGCGCTCCTTGGCCCTATAATGACGTCGATCTCCCCGCGCCTTGCCCGCTCCCACTGATCCGCCTTCTCGCTCTCCGAGAGGGACGAATTCATCACCGACACCCTGGAGCCAAAATATCGATAGAACCTCATCAGTGTCTGATACGTCAGGGCGATCTCCGGGATCAGCATGATCGCCTTCTTCCCGCGGGCGCAGATCCCCCGGATTATGGAAATATAGACCTCCGTCTTGCCGCTCCCGGTGATGCCGTGGATCAGGCTCACCGTGCTCTCACCGGCGTCGTAGTCCGCGAGCACGCCGTCCACGATGGCCTTCTGGGCACTGCTCAGTTCCTTGTGCCCCTCCTCCGTACTCGTGAAGGATACAGGATTTCTAAAGGATTCCTCCTCTGTCACTTCGATCACGCCTGCGCCGGCCATAGCACGGATCACGGAAGCCGTGACGTGAAGCTTACTAAGGACAAGGCCGTAGGGCTGCCTGGGGACCTCCATCAGTTCGCGCAGGAGGCGCTCCCTTGCCACCTGATGCTTTCTCACATAAATATCAAGCTGCTGCTGCGCCTCTTCAGGGCTTAGCCTGAGTTCGATCTCCCTGGTCTTTACGGGCTTTCCGGGCTTTCGGGACGTAAGCACTGTCTTGAGGGCCGCGGCCATGGTGGAGCCGTACCGCCTCTTCATCCAGGCTGCGAGCGCGATCGCGAACGCGCCGTTTTCATCCTCACTGTATCCGCTGTCATTGACCGGAAGCTCCGCGATCTCCTTGACCTTATCCGGGGGGAGACTGCAGTCGTCCTTAAGCGCTATGA
>DLYC01000030.1 GCA_003447895.1 Lachnospiraceae bacterium
AAGCTCTGGCTCATCAGCGGCCACTGGGCACACTATGTCAACAACATGTTCATCGTTCCCGGAAAGGACGGGGACGAAAAGCTCAGCATCGAAGCTGTGGACACGATGGCGGCAAAGCCCATGAACTGCCCCAACGCGATGATGGAGTTCGGAAGAAAGCCCCGTTCCTATAAGGAGCTTCCCATCCGCTATTCCGAGTACGATGTGCTCCACAGAAAAGAGAAGACAGGCCAGCTCAACGGACTTCTCAGAGTACAGGAATTCCGCCAGGACGATGACCATACCTTCGTGACGGAAGACATGATCGAGTCTGAGATCGACGATATCCTCAGCATTGCCGACGAGATCTACAAGACCTTCGGTATCTCCTACAGAGCTGAGTTCTCCACAAGGCCGGAGGACTTCATGGGCGACATCGAACTTTGGAACAATGCGGAAGCGGTTCTCAAGAAGATCCTCGACAAGAAGTACGGAGAAGGAAACTACGAGATCAACGAGGGAGACGGCGCGTTCTACGGCCCCAAGATCGACCTCCAGATCAAGGACGCGCTCGGAAGAGAGTGGCAGTGCGGAACGATCCAGCTTGACTTCCAGCTTCCCAGAAACTTCGAGCTCAAGTACATCGCGCAGGACGGCTCCGAGCAGATCCCGGTCGTCATCCACCGCGCGATCTTCGGTTCACTCGAGAGATTCATCGGAATCATCATCGAAAACTTCAAGGGCGCATTCCCCTTCTGGATGTCCCCTTATCAGGTTGCGGTCGTTCCGATCCGCCCCGAGCATAACGAGTATGCCAGGAAGGTCGTACAGAGGCTCAAAGCGCTCCGGATCCGTGTGGAAGCGGACTACTCTGACAGCAACATGAAGCAGAAGATCAAGAAGTTTAAGAACTACAAAGATCCCTATATCCTGGTCCTGGGAGACAAGGAAGCGGAGAACGGTACGGTCTCGATCAACATGAGAGGCTCCAACAAGCAGATCAACGACATTCCGCTTGCCAAGTTCATCGACATGTGCATGAAGATGAACATGGAGCACTCCATAGAGCTTCTCGACAGCGCGGAGTAAGCGGCTGTATTTTGACAAATAAAAGCGGGCGGCGGCGGGGCAATCACGGAATGCTCTGCCGGAACTCGTAAATGGTCCGGATGGCGTCTTCATAGCGCTCCTGCGGAACCCCGATCAGGAGGTTGAGCTTTCCGGCGCCCTGGTTGATCGTGCTGATCTCGATCCCTTCTTCCGTGAGCTTTTGAAGAACCCTGACATTGGCGTCGCTGGATTCCGTCGCCTTTTCGCCGGTGACGGCGATCAGGGAGAGATTTTCCCGAAGCCCGATAAAGTCGGGATTGAGCTTCTCCCGGATCTCAGCGAACAGGTCCTCCTGGCAGGCGCTTAAGAGGTCGCTTTTGATCACCAGGGTAATGGAATCGATCCCTGTCAGGCAGTACTCAAACGGGAGCGCCCTTTCTTTCAAAATATCGAGCATCAGCGCGCTGAATCCAGACCCGTCACTGACCATCACCTTCTCAATCTGGATCACGGACATCCCCTTCCTTCCGGAGACGCCGGTCACCGGATTCTTGGTGACGCCCGAAGGGAGATGCCGGACGATCATGGTCCCCGCGTCCTCCGGCCTGTTGGTATTTCGGATATTGATCGGAATTTCCATCTCAGAGGCGGAGAGCACCGCGTCGGAATGAAGGACTGAAGCGCCCATATAGGAGAGCGTCCTCAGCTCCCGGTAGCTCATGAAGGAGACGGTTTCCGGGTGATCGACAATGGAGGGATCCGCCGCGTAGAGCCCCGAGACGTCCGTCCAGTTCTCATACAGGTCCGCCTCCAGGGCGCAGGCGGCAAGGCTTCCCGTGATGTCGGAGCCGCCCCTCTCAAAGGTATGGATGTTTCCGATCATATCGGCGCCGTAAAATCCTGCGATCACGGCGCGGCTGAGCGGAAGAAGAGAGGCGCGCATTGTCCTGGATGTCATCGGCGCGTTGAGCCGTCCGTCTTCGTCAAAACAGACACACCAGGCGGGATCGACGAAGGTGAAGCCGAGATATTTGGCCATGATCTTCGCTGTCAGGTACTCGCCTCTGCTGGCCGTATAGTCTCTTGACGGATCACTGCGAAGTGATGCCGCAAGGATTTCCAGCTCCTCGCCAAGCGGAAAGTCGAGCTTTAGTCCGGTGATGATCTCACTGAATCTGAGCCGGATCTGTTCGAGTTCGGACTCGAAGGACTCTCCGGCCGCGGCCTTTTCATAGGCGTCAAGAAGAAGGTCTGTCACCTTGATATCACCGGAAAAGCGCTTTCCGGGCGCGGATACGACGATGAACCGCCTCTTGGGATTGCTGTTTATAATGTCACGGATCTTGCGAAACTGGGCGGCATCCGCAACCGAAGTCCCGCCGAATTTGGCGACGACAATGTGATCGCTCATGTCACTTCCTCCACTTCAGTAGTAATTGATGCCATTATAGCTCATATACAGTGAAAATTCACATAAATAACACGTCACAACCGCCAAAATCTGCTATAATAGCAATGTTTTGCGGGATTTGTATCTCCTGCGGAAATGATCAAAGCCATATACCGCACGACAGGCGGAAACGGGAAATAAGTTGAGAGGAGAATCACTGTTATGGCAGAAAAGAAAAACAGTAAGTACGACGGCATGAGCGCCAGCAAGGCAAAGCGCGAACGTGCTAAGGATGAGCGCGAGGCGGCAAAGCGAAGCGCGGCGATGGGGAAAGTGATCGCAGTGCTGATCTGCGTCGCGATCGTGGCGGTCATCGGAGGCCTTTACGGAAGGCGCTGGTATATTGAGAAGAATAAGACGGTCGCGTCCACGGATTACAGCGCTATGCTCAATGAGGACGGCACGATCAAGGACGTCGACGTAAAGCAATACGTAAAGACCTTCGACATCAACAGTGTCAAGATCGCCAAGGCGGATGTGGAGTATACCGATGAGGAAATGGAAGAGGCGATCCAGGAGCAGCTCGAGAAATTCAAGGAGCTGAAAACGGACAAGACTCTCACCGTGGCGGACGGAGACGAAGTCAGCATCGACTATGTGGGAAAGATGGACGGCGTCGAATTTGACGGCGGAAGCGCGCAGGACTATTCCCTGACGATCGGATCCGGCTCCTTTATCGATGACTTTGAGCAGCAGCTGATCGGATGCCATCCCGGGGATAAAAAGACAGTGAACGTCACTTTCCCGGACCCTTACGAGAACAACCCCGACTACGCCGGCAAGGAAGCGTCCTTCGAAGTTACCGTCAAGGGAATCTATAAGCTGGACGAGTTCAACGATGAGTTTGTAAAGAAAAATCTCTCTGACTACGCGAAGACAGCGGAAGAGTACAGACAGTATCTGAAGGACACCAATTACGAGTCCAAGCTCCAGACCGCTGTGAACACCTACATCACAGACAATATTTCAGCGGACAATTATCCCAAGGATTATGTCAAGCACCTCAAAGCTCTCCAGATGACCCTGGACCAGCAGGAGTATGATTATATGGCACAGATGTATGCGGCCTATGGCATGAACTTCGAGTATTCAAGTGTTATGGCATACAAGGGAGCGGCCAATACGGAGGAGTACGAAAAGATCCTTCAGGAAGCTGCCGAGAAGGCCTGCCTGAACAACATGGCCTGCCAGGAACTGGCGGACCAGGCCGGCATTTCCGTCTCTGAGGAAGACTACCAGAGCTACCTGACAGAGAACCAGGTGAGCGATGAGACAGCGGAGGAATTCGGAAAACCTTACATCATCCAGCAGTACATCCTGCCTGAGAAGGTGAAGTCCTACATCGCGGAGCATGCGACAGTAGAATAAAAGCCCGGTGTCCGAAAGGACACGGAAAAGGCAGAATGTCCAAATAGCGGCAGACGATCAAACACCCCGGAAGACGGATCAGCACGTCTTCCGGGGTGATTTTTGGCCGCAATAATCTCAGGGTATCTTTTGGCGGATCAGTATCCGCTGCCGCGCAGAATTTCCTCTGCGATTTCCTGCATCTGCGCAGCAGAACAGAACTCTCCGAGGCAGGCTTTGGAACGCGCCGGTTTGAGCAGCACCTTTTCGGACTTTTCGAAGTAGACGGAAAGTCCGAGGAAGAAACCGGTCTCCTCCATGGAGCCGGTATCGATGGTGATCGCCGCCGTTTCTGTATAAGCGCTGTCGCTGTAGAGGATGAGCAGCCGGTTCATGGAAGGGATCAGATGGATCCCATAGCGGGCCGTGCCATGGAAACGGAGGTTTTTCCCGGAGTATCCGGAGTGATGAAGCTCTCTGCCGGTCTCTGTGTCAAAGATCGCCAGCACACCATCCCGGGTAAAGGCCAGAAGCCATTCGTCGTGATTGGCGAAAAGCAGTTTGGTGATGCTTTCCGAGGGAACGGTCTTTTCCATACTGCGGATCTTTTCGCCCGAAGGGAGCGATGCAAGGCAAAGTTCACCGCTTTGATCAAGAAACGCCGTCTGAGGGTGCTCTTCGGCAATCGCCATTACGTCGGGGGAGCAGGCAGTCCCGTCAGACAAGGGGCTATCCGCGTCCAAAAATTTCAGTTCCGTCCACTGATCCTCTTTCATGTCGTAAAGATAGTACAGAGACGAATCGTCGTAGGCAGTCTGTGCGCACACGAAGGCATAGGATTCGCCCGCGGACAGGCAGCGGCATGAGGAGAAGCCGTAATAGGTGGTCAGGACATCATCCGGCTTTTCATAGGGCAGAGGTATTCGCGTTGACCTGCCCGCAGGCTCTCCGTTTTTAAGAAACTCAAGATCATAGGTGCTGCCTGCAGTGACTCGGACGGAAGAATCGTTGCCTGCTTCTGCAATCGGTGTCTCCGATACGGCCGCAGTGATGACGGCGGAAGAGTCCTTTTCCCGGAAGGAGTAAGCGGTCCTCTTGATTGCCGTCTCCGGAAGCGGACCGCCGCCGGAGAGCACAGTCACCCGGCCGCTTCCAAAGTCATAGACGAAGTCCCCGAGGATCAGTTTCTCCGTGTCCGTAAGCTGCGCGCAGCCTAAAAAGTCGTTGTATTCAGTGTAGTCAATATAGGGACCCTGAAGCTCTTTGAGGGGCTTTTGGTCCGCGGGGTCCAGCAGGTAACAGTGGCAGATATTGCTGTCAGAATCATTGAAGACGGCCGCCATACAGGTCTCCTGCGGAGAGAGGAGAAAATGCACATCTTCTGTGGGAAGCCGGTCTGACCAGGACGGATAATCGAACCTGTTGTTTTTGGAAAAGGAGATCACGGATACAAGGTTGTGGGACTGCGCGGGGATGAAGGCAAAATCCAGCCGTTTGTCAATAATATCCGTAAGTGAGGCCGTATAGATGCTGTAGGGGTATTCAAAACAGTAAGTATTCAGGTCATAAGTGAGGACCCCGTTATCCATCGTGCAGAAAGTCAAAAGTCCGTTGGCCAGGACCATACCGATCAGCTTTTGGTCCGGGTAAGCTCTGGCCGCCCGGACCCGGTCGGGGAGGTCCTTCTGCCATCTGAGCGAGCCGTCAGCCGTGTTAACCATGTACATCCGGTTTCTGCCCGCCATGACGATCCCGCCATCCGCGCATTCCATATAATCCATATAGTCGGAGAGGTCAACGGCACCGCTTGTCCGGCGCACACCGCTTCCGAAGAAGAGGTTCACCGCAAATCGGCAGGACCAGTTGTCCGCTTTGTCAAAATACAGGACAAAACTTCCGTCCCAATCCTCCCGGTCTTTGAGAAGATCATCATCTCCGCAGCAGGTGACCGCCAGGCAGCCATTATTGTCAAAATCCAGATTGTAGTTTAAAAGGGCATAGGCAAAGGGCAGGTTTTCCCGGATCACCCGGCCTTTTCCGTCTGAAAGATCGAACAGAAACAGGTCGGCCGATGTCTGGTTCAGGGAATGGAGGGACAGGATGGCAGCAGTCTTTCCGTCCGGCGATATGGCTCCCCGGTTATGACTGTACATAGCAGGATCGAACCCCGTGAGGGTACAGACAATCTCTCCGGTCCGGATCTCTTTGACCCGGGTGTGCTGCGGGGATCCGGAAAGAAGGCTGCAGCTCAGATACAGGCCCTTTTCCTCGCAGACATCCAGGATGATCTCCTCCTCAGAGGACCAGAGTTCCTCGCCTTCTCCGGAGTAGGCGACCGTTTTGGCTTCGCCGTTACTGACCAGCAGAAGGTCCTCTGCGTAATAAAGAATGGGGCTCTGTGTTCCGCATTTCAAGCTGAAGAGGAGCTGCCCGCTCTTAAGGTCGCTCACATTGATCTTTCCGTTCCGGTCCGCTGCGGCAAGCCGCGTTCCGTCCCGGGATACGGCGATCCGCTGAATTTCGGTGTCCTGTTCAAAAGACTGAGAGTAGCGCATGGCCAATCCGGCACTGTAGAGATACGTCTCCGAGGAGAGAGCCATCTCCGCGGCCGCCACATATGGCCTCTCCGGGTCTCTGCCCGGCAGGGCGTTCAGCGCCGTTTCCAGCGCTTCCCGATAGTTCCCTTCCCGGAAGGCACTCGTTGAGAGTTCGGAGAGGGCCCTGGACTCGTTGATCATGGACGAGAGAAGCTGCTCCCGGATCCTGGCGTTTCGGTTTAAGAGCATGCCGATGAAGACGGCTGCGATCACAGCAGCGGTACCCACGGCCATGAAGACCCGGCGCATGAGATACCGCTGTTCGCGGTGATAGAGCGCGTCATAGGGGCAGCCGATCAGAGAGGCCAGAATGCGAAGGCTCTCGGTGCGGAACAGGCGGTTTCTCTCGGCCCGGGTGTCGGCCACGATATTGGCGGCCAGAGGCTCCACCAGCTCGACGAGATTCCCCTCTGCGTCCCGGACTTCCGTCAGCGGCGCCGGAAAGGAGGTCTCGGGATCTCCGGAGATCAGGATGGCCAGTACATGGCTTCTGTCGTGGTGCTCGAGAAAGTAAGTGATCTCCCGACAGCACCAGAGGGACTCCGGGGTATCGGTGCTGCAGACTACGATCAGAAATTCGGAGTTGTCCAGCGCCTGACGGATATTGTCCGAGAGATTGCTGGAAATCGGAAGTTCGTCCTGGTCGCGAAAGACCAGACCGAGCTTCTTTTCGCCGTCGCGGCGCAGATCCGCGGGGATCACATAGCGCTCGATCCGGCGATGTAGCTTTTGGGCGATCTCCAGATCAAGCGGTTTGTGCCGGTAGCTGATGAATGCTTTGTATTTGCGCGCGGCAGGCGGATTATCTTTTGGGGTCATTTTTTGCTGTGATCCTTTCTAAGGCACCCGGCACAAGGAATTGCGGCGGATGGATTTGGAATGGTTTATTGACTTTTCGGGCCATCAAAACCATACTATATAGAATACCTATCAAAATCATACTTAGATGTGAAAGTTTAATCAAGTGTGCATTGCGGCGCCGGAAGTTTGAGCCGATCGTACAGTACTGCCGGGCGTTTTGTCACAGAGGAGGATCAAAGAATATGTCATTTGCTGTGTTTGCGGACGGCAGCGCGAATCTGCCCGGAAAAATGATGGAGGGGATCTCTCTTTTGCCATGCGAATATACAATAGACGGAAATCCGTACACATATTTGGGAGATGTAGATCACTTTGACGGACATGCCTATTATGATGAGCTGCGAAGGGGCAGGAGAGTGAGTACCAGTCTTCTCAACGCCCAGGTATTCATCTCGGCGTTTACACCGGTCCTTGAGAGCGGACAGGATATCCTGTATGTGTCCATGAGCTCCGGGATCAGCGGAACCTACAACGCGGCGGTGTCCGCGGCGGCAGAGCTGATGGAGCAGTTCCCTGAGAGATTTGTCCATATCGTGGATTCCCACGGGTGCGGGTTCGGAAACGGACTTCTGGCAGTTCTGGCAGCAGAGCTCAGCCGCAAAGGATTGGGAGCGCGGGAGGCGGCGAAGATCGTGGATGAGGAAGTGCCTCATACCTGCCAGTACTTCACCGTGGACGACCTCGGATTCCTCAAGAGGACGGGGCGCGTCAGCGGCGCGACCGCTATGATCGGGACAGTCCTCAACATAAAGCCCATCCTGTACGGGGACAGCACCGGCCACATTGTGGCCTGCAGCAAAGTCCGGGGACGCAGAAAATCCATTGAGGCCCTGGCGGAAAAATACAGAGAAAAGAAGCTGGATTCGCCTCAGCAGAAGATCTGCATCTCTCACGGGGACTGCCTTGAAGATGCTAATACGCTGGCTTCCCTCGTAAGGCAGATCACGCCGGATGTTCCGATCACGATCTGTCAGCATGAGCCGTTCTCGGGCTCCCATGTGGGTCCCGGGATGCTGGGTCTTTTCTTCAGGGGTGTGGAACGGTAACGTGCGATCGTAACGAAATTATGCTTTGACAAATACATCTCCGGGTTGAATAATAGGAGACAGAGCGAGCCGGCCGCAGGGCCGGCCCGCCGGGAGCCTGCAGGAGAGCTGACGAATGCGGGCAGAATCGTTCGAATTTCATACAATGGAGGTTATTATGGGTTTTATTATCGGTATTATTGCGGGCGCAATCTCGGGATGGCTGGCAGGACAGATCATGAATACGAAGTTTTCGATGCTGGGCAATATCGCGGTCGGTATCGTCGGCGGATTTGTCGGAAGCCTTCTCCTTAGTGTGGTGGGAATTCACGGCTCCGGTTTTATCGGAAATATTATCGTCTCCGTGATCGGTGGTTGCGCGTTTATTGCGATCGTGAGAGCGATCCAAAAGTAAACGGAAATCCTTGGAGGGATAAAAATGGGGCTGTTTTTTAAAAGAGAAAAGAAGGACAGCGGACTAACCGGAGGAAAATCTGCAGCCCGGTCGTATGACAAAGAAAAAGTGAAGCCGGCCATACGCTGCAGCATCTGCACGGGAGAACAGGTGGCAGGTTTTCTCAACAAGCGCTCAGGACAGTTTGAGGAGATCGCCCTGATCCGTGAGCCGAGGGACCTTGAGGATTTCAAGAGAACCTACGGAATAACGGATCAAATAGAAAAGTTTTATTAAGAGAATTGTTTATAAACGCGGATGCGGGACCCTGTGAAGGGCCCCGCATTTTTTCAATTAAAGTCAAGTTTGATCAAATTCATGAAATATTTACACTTATGAGAGAAAAACTGAGATATAATAGGTTTGAAGCTGATGTTATCGTCAGATCGATAGTTATTGTTTATGTAATAGGAGGTACAGGGTATGGCAGTTAATCGTTTTGTATTAAACGGCATGTCTTTCCACGGACACGGCGCGATCAATGAGATTCCCGGGATCGTAGCATCCAAGGGATTTAAGAAAGCTTTTGTGGCGTCTGATCCGGATCTGGTAAAGTTTGGTGTGACCAGCAAAGTTACGGATCTTCTTGCCAAGAACGGCATTGAGTATGAAGTGTATTCCAACATCAAACCCAATCCCACAATTGAGAATGTTCAGCAGGGTGTTGATGCGTTTAAGGCGTCCGGCGCGGACTTTATGATCACGATCGGCGGCGGCTCCTCCATGGACACGGGTAAGGGAATCGGAATCATCATCAATAACCCTGAGTTCTACGATGTTCGTTCTCTTGAGGGCGTAGCACCGACCAAGAAGCGCACCGTCTTCACCATCGCGGTTCCCACAACCGGCGGAACAGGCGCGGAATCCACCATCAACTATGTCATCACAGATGTAGAGAAGAAGCGCAAATTCGTATGTGTGGACCCTAACGACATCCCGGACGTTGCTGTCGTAGATCCCGATATGATGTCTTCGATGCCCAGAGGCCTGACCGCTTCCACAGGAATGGACGCTCTGACGCACGCGATCGAGGGCTACACAACAAAGGCCGCATGGGCTCTGTCTGACTGCCTTGATCTTGAGGCAATCAAACTCATTGCCAAGAACCTCCGCAAGGCGGTTGAGAATGATCCCGACGGACGTGAGGGAATGGCTCTTGCGCAGTATGTCACGGCAATGGCTTACTCCAACGTCGGTCTCGGAATCGCGCACTCCATGGCGCACACCCTCGGCGCTGTCTATGACACACCTCACGGCGTAGCATGCGCAATGATGCTTCCGATCGTTATGGAATTCAACAAGGACTATACCGGCGAGAAGTACAAAGCCATCGCAGAGGCATTTGGCATTGACACTGCGGGAATGGATCAGGAAGCTTACCGCAAGGCGGCAATCGACGCCGTGCAGCAGCTCTCCGTGGATGTCGGAATTCCGACCAAGCTTGAGAAGCTCAAAGAAGAGGATCTTCCTTTCCTCTGCGAGTCCGCGGCAGCCGACGCATGCGCGCCCGGAAACCCGAGAGAAGCTACTCTGGCAGATTATGAGGCAATGTTCCGCAAGCTGATGTAAATATTACGCTCGTGGGGCATGCACCTTCTAAACCACATTGAAAATCGGCCGTCGCCCTGAGAATGATTCTTAGGGCGGCGGCCTTTTTAATTCGTGCGCCTCCAGGGACTCGAACCCTGGACACCCTGATTAAGAGTCAGGTGCTCT
>DLYC01000166.1:0-2302 GCA_003447895.1 Lachnospiraceae bacterium
AGCGTCGATTTGCCGCTTCCCGAAGCGCCGACAAAGGCAATGCTCTTTCCGGGCTCCAGCGTCATATTGAAGTTCTGGATGAGCGGCTTTCCGAGAGGCGAATAGCCGAATGTCACATCCTTCATTTCCACTTTGCCCGACAGCTTGGAGAAGGAGGCGCCGGAATCCTTCGAAGGGAGCTCCTTGAGGCCTATGTCGTCCTCCCGGTACTCCATGACATCCTCGATCCTCTCCATTTCCGTCCGGATCTCCTGGAGCTGCTGTCCCGTCGCGATCAGGTTGTTGGCGGGCGCAAGGAACTGCTTCATGTAGATTCCGAAGGCCGAGATCATACCGGGGGTGAACTGTCCCCTCATCGCAAGGCCGATTCCCATGCACAGAACCAGCGTGTCCGTGATTCCGGAAACGATCTGGGGGAGGATTCCCAGGTATTCATCCATTCTTGAGAAGCGAACGTCCTGTCTGGCAACGCTCGCCTGATAGCCGGCCCATCTCTCGAAGAATCCGTTCTCGGATCCGCTCGCCTTGATCGATTCGATCATCTCGATGCCGGCGACCGTTGTGCCTGTGAGCTTTCCGGAATCCCTGACCATGACTCTC
This sequence comes from Lachnospiraceae bacterium, assembly GCA_003447895.1. Taxonomy (GTDB): domain Bacteria; phylum Bacillota; class Clostridia; order Lachnospirales; family Lachnospiraceae; genus CAG-791. Next base: position 601 of record DLYC01000166.1, read on the forward strand.
GAGATATTGATCCTCTGTTCGGAGATATATCGGGAGAAGGCGGCATTGATGAGGACTGAGATAAGGCCCATGATCGTCATGGGGATGCTCATTCTCACCATGACCAGCAGATAAAAGACCATCATGCCGGTCTGCAGCGCCAGCGGCGCGAAGGAATTGACCAGGTTCGAGGCAACTTCCGCGTTGGAGGCCTGCCTCGACTGGATGTCTCCTGCCATTCTCTGGGAGAAGAACTCCATCGGAAGCCGCAGGATCTTCCACATAAAGGAGGAATTTCCGACGATCGCGAGTTTCCCGTTGATCCGGAGCGAATATACCACGTTGATCCAGGCCACCAGGATCTGCAGCCCCGTGAATCCGGAGAGAAGGAGCAGAAAAGGCATCACCCAGTCCGGATTTCTCCGGGTCAGAAGGCGGTCCATAAATACCTGATAGAAGGCGGGCTGGATCACCTCGAACAGGGAGGCGATGATCGTCGTCACGATGCAGAACAGGACGGCGCCCTCTGCGCCCTTGAGTCTCTTTGTGGCAAAAGCCATCACGCTCTTGGGCTTTCCCGACGGCTCAAAGTTCTCCCCCGGGGAGAACATGAGGCAGATTCCGGTGAAGGACTCGTCAAATTCCTTCATTGGCACCTCAACGGTGCCCCTGGCGGGGTCGTTGAGGACCGCCTTCCCGTTCCTGAAGCCGTCCAGCACGACAAAGTGGTTGAAATTCCAGTGGATGATGCACGGAAATTCCGCCTGCTCCATCAGGACCTGCGGCTCCACTTTATAGCCATCCGCGTTCAGTCCGTAATGTCTTGCGGCCTTGAGAACATTTCCCGCATTGGAGCCGTCTCTCGATACGCCGCAGTCCACCCTGACTTTCTCCAGGGGGATCCACTTGCTGTAGTAGGCAAGGACCATCGTCAGGCAGGCAGCTCCGCACTCCAGAGCCTCCATCTGCATGATTACCGGCACTTTGGCTACGCCCTTTTTCACCGGCTTATTGATTTTCTTACTGTTTGTACTCATAATTACCTTCTTGTCGAAGCGTATGTAGAATATGTTCGGGATCGTTTGTCAGCGGCGCGGCTCCGTCAGTGAATGACAAACTCGATGGGATGGATCACCTCCGTCGTGATACTCGCCTCATAGACGCCATCCTCGAGTTCCGTATCGGCCTCCACCTTATATGCCCAGTCATTGGCGGTAAGTCCGGCTCTCTCCAGAAGGAAATCTCCTATATCCGCTGTCACGTAGACAGGCTGCTCCGAGATTTCCCGGACCTGGGTCTTGGTTCCGTTCACGGTGATGTCCATGCCCACCTTGACATTCTGCCGGTCTGCCGTGCCCACATAGATCGTCAGCGTGTGATCATGGACTGACCCCGCTGTATTGAGGGTGGAGTATATATTTCCGAAGATCCCCCACACTATGGCACCCAGCAGGATACAGATGATTCCCGCGAGCAGAAGCCAGATCGACGGACTGGTGACATGGATATAGTCGTTTAGCTGTTCGGGATTGCTCACCCTGTCAACGGCTTTTTTTCTGAAAAGATCTTTGGTCTCCATAGTTTTCCCCCTTATACCGCACGGCGCCTTGAGTCCCGGATGCAGAGCATTTGGGACGCGGGGTGCTGAATAGTTGCGTTAAATTTCATAACCTTTATTATACTGTAGATTTTACTAACCGCCAACAAAACTTTCTGAAGGCAC
>DLYC01000166.1:2418-10212 GCA_003447895.1 Lachnospiraceae bacterium
CATACCAAGAGGTAATTATGAAAAAGAATGTCCGCTATTCCCTGAGCCTTAAATTATATCTCCTGATCATCCTCCTCACCTTCAGCAGCGCCGCTTTGTCGATTCTCGCCGGCTACCGCGAACATGTCAGGTCTACGGATCGTTTCTACGAGGACCTGGCCCAGAATGTGGCCGAGACCGTAAGCAACAGCCTCAACGGGACAAGAGTCGGTTTCCTTCTGGAGGCCGCCCGGAGCGAGGAATATCAGAAGATCCTGGCCAAAGCCAGGAAGGACGGCGACGACATGCCGATCCGCAATTATCTCATGCAGAATGACCTTCTTCTGACCTTCGACAACATGACAGAAATCCTTGTGCAGTATACAAGATACATGGATGTGGAGTATATCTATCTGGAGTCCATCGGCGACGGCGACTTCTGCCGGCTCATCGATCCCGAAGACGGCTATTTCTCTTTCGGATACATCGACAAACTGGAGGAACCCTATCTGCAGTACAGCGGCCGCAACGTGTCGGTCCCGGCCACGGTCTCTGCTACAGAGTTCGGCGTTCTGTGCACATGCCTGGAGCCGGTCCTGGACTCTGAAGGCCGGGCCATCGCTGTAGTCGGCGTGGACGTCAGTATGGACAGGCTTCGCAGGGAACACAAACGCTTCGCGATCGCAAGCCTCATCAATGCGCTGATCCTCGCCGCGCTCGCCGCGTCTTTAGGGATGTTCTTCATGCGCCGCAGCGTCACAAAGCCTCTGGAGAGGCTGTCCGAGCACACCCGGATGTTCACCGATAAGAAGGGGCGCTACACGAAGAAGGACATCATTCAGGTCGATGTGCACAGCGGGGATGAGATCGAGGTCCTCTACAAAGAGACGCAGGATATGGAGAAAAAGATCGTCGAATACCTGGATCATCTGATCAAGGTCACCGGCGAGAAGGAAAGGGTGCGCACAGAGCTCGGGATCGCTGCTTCGATCCAGCGCGATCTGCTGCCCCAGACATTTCCGGCCTTTCCTGACCGGAAGGAATTTGATATCTATGCGTCCATGGATCCCGCCAAGGAGGTGGGCGGCGATTTCTATGACTTCTTTATGGTGGATGACAACCATCTGGCACTCGTCATCGCCGACGTCTCCGGAAAAGGGATTCCGGCCGCTATGTTTATGGCGATCACAAAGTCTCTCTTAAAGACAAGCGTCCTGGCCGGCGGCTCCTCCCCTTCCGAGATCTTCACCAGGCTCAACAACCAGATCTGTAAAGGCAACCGGACCGGGATGTTTGTATCGGTCTGGCTGGGAATCCTTGAGATCTCCACGGGGATCCTGACAGCTTCCAACGCGGGCCACGAATATCCGGTGCTGAGCCGGGACGGACAGCCCTTTGAACTCTTTAAGGATAAGCACGGGCTTGTGCTGGCGGCCATGGAGGAAATTCCGTACACAGAGTATCAGGTTCAGCTGAGCCCCGGCGACCGTCTGTTTGTCTATACGGACGGAGTTCCCGAAGCCAATGATCCCGACGCGCAGTTCTTCGGGACTGACCGCATGCTGGATGCCCTCAACCGGGCGCCCGGATTCTCCCCTTCGGAACTGATCCGGAATGTAAATTCCGCGCTCTCTGACTTCACCAGGCACGCCGCACAGTTTGATGACATCACGATGCTGGCGCTGACCTATCTTAGCAATAAGCCGGAATAAGCCAAAAAACTGCCGCCTCGGGGTTTCCCGACGCGGCAGTTTCTTCATTCATGCCATAAATCTTATGAGTGTTTGTTCCCGACAGGAACCTTTCCGGTGCGCTTCTTTTCTGTCTTACTTTCTGTCACTCGATCGTGATGATATCCGAAAATCCTGTAATATCGAAGATCTCCCTGACATCACTGCAGAGATTGCGCACTACAAATGTGCCGCTGTTGCCCATTGCCTTTCTGGCGCCCAGCACAACACGGAGACCGGCAGACGAAATATACTCCAGATCCTGGAAATCCAGAGCCAGATCCGTAACGCCATTGAGGTTGTCCTTAATAACGCTTTCCAGTTCAGGGGCGGTCATGGTATCAAGTCTTCCTGAGACCTTGAGTTCCAATTTATTTCCATCTGCTTTCTTATCGATTGTCATAATTAACTCCATTCCTCGTTACAAATTTAAGTTTACACCTAACCTTATGTAAACGTTAAAACACTTCTCGAAGAAAGTCAATAGCAGGAATTTCTTTACCGGAATATGGCTGAAAAGTTACCTCGGAAGCAAATTTCCGGCGGCCTTCGGGCGCCGGATCCGGTCACCTTTTCTTAAGAATTCCAAGTCTCTTGAGGGCCAGATAGACGATTCCCGCGACCACGACCGCGGTTATGCACCATCCCCATACCGGCACTTTTTTGATATTGTAGCAGCGCACGTTGATCCACATCCTGTTGATGGCCGCGTTCTGCTCCTCGTCGAAGCATGTCATGATCGAGGACCTGCGCATCACTTCTGCCGGCGGATAGGCCGCGTAGAGCTGGCGGCGGAGCTGCTCCTCCGGCGCCTCGATCACAAACTCGCCCTCTTCCCCGTTCTCGTCAAAAAAGTATCCCACGTCATACTCCCGGGTCTCCTCTTCGTCTTCTTCCGCCCCATAGTTGTAGTCCGCGTACTCGAAGATCAAAGGGTCGTCTCCGCCCGATATGACAGAGGTATAGCCGATATAGTACATATTCCTGACGACATTGTCGGGCCTTGAGTTGAAGTTTATAAAGGCCTCTGCCGCATGCTGCTTGGCCGGGTCTCCCTTGATGCCGTTCCTGAGCATGACCCATCCGTCAAAATAGATATTGGTCGACTCTTCCGGCACCGCGAACTCCAGATAGAAGTCATCCTCGTCCGCCTGGTCCAGGGTGTAGACGCCGTCGCCCGACCACTGATAGTTGGCGACGACCTTGCCCGTGATCATATCGGCTTTTCCCAGGTCCGTCTCGAAGGAGTAGGCGTTGTCCTTTACGGACTGCAGGTAGTCCTGGACCTTCGCGATCATCTCGGGAGACGTGTCATTCATCTCCTGCTCGAGCTTCTTTTCATAGTCCGGGTCATTCACAAATTCTTCCGACATCAGAAGGTCCGACTTGATCGCTCCGACAGCGGCGAAGTAGGAATCCCTGACATTGTCCTTGATCGTGACCTGTCTGTTAAACTTGGGGTCATTTAAGATTTTCCAGGTGGAGGCCTCCTCCCTGGTCACGAACTCCGGATTGTAGACAATTCCGGTCACGCCCCACATGTAGCCCGCTGCGTACTTGCTCCAGGGCTCTCCGCCGATCTCGTGCTCATCAAAGACTCTTTTGATATAAGGGGACAGCCCTCTTATATAGTAGTTGTTCTCATCCGACTCATCGAAGAAGTGCTCGGACAAGGGCACTGTCATCCCTTCCTTCATGAGCTTCATGATCATGTATTCCGAGGGGCACACAAGATCGTACTCGTCGCCGAGAGTCAGCATATTGTAGAGGTCCTCGTTCGTTCCGAATGTCGAGTACTCCACTTTCACGTTGATGCCGTAAGTCTCTTTGTACCACTCCTCGAAGTCCTCGACCATCGAGTTTTCTCCGATAATATCTGCGGATTCCAGCTCGATCAGCTCTTCCTCGTCCCAGTCTCCCAGGTCGATGTACTCCTCCCAGTTGCTGACCCGAAGGACCACAGTCTCATCGGTCCTGGCTGCCTCTTCCGTATTCTCCCCGGCTGCCGCGGTCTCCGCTTCCTGAGCGGTTGTCTCTTCGGCCGCCAGCGCGCCCACAGGAAACGCCGCGAGCGAAGCGGCTGCCGCAAGAAGGAGTGCCATTACTCTTATCATTTGATCATTTTTCCGCACGGCGTCCTCCTTCCTCCCGCATGGCTCTGAGATTCATTCCGACCACGATCAGGACGACCACTGCGAAGATGACGGTGGACAGGGCCCAGAGCGCTGTCTTGATCTCGGTGCGGGCGCCTTTGGTCGCATTGACGACATAGGTGCTGATCGTGTCGAAGGTCGCGGGCTTCGTGTACATGGCGATGAAGTAATCATCCAGAGAGAGCGTGATCGCGAGGGCAAATCCGGAGATGATGCCCGGGACGATCTGCGGGATCACGACCTGCATGAGGGCCTTGAACGGCGTGGCGCCAAGGTCCAGCGCCGCCTCGTAGATACTGGAATCCATCTGCTTGATCTTGGGCATGACGGACAGGTACACGAAGGGCGCGCACAGCGTCACATGGCCTGCAACCAGCGGGATAAAGGTGTCCTTACTCACGTGGAGCACCACGACGAGCAGAATGCAGATGGAGAAACCGGTCACGACGTCCGCGTTGACAACCGGCACCTGGTTCAGTGAGTTGATGAGCGCGGAAGTTTTCTTGCCCGAGTAGAAGGCACCGATCGCGCCCATTGTGCCAAGGATTGTTGCGATGATCGCGGAGCCCAGCGCCAGAAGGAGGGTCCCCCGGATCATCCGGGTCAGCTCCTCGGTCGTGAACAGAGTCACATAGTTCTTCATGGAGAAGCCGCGGATCGCGCCGATCTGCGTGGCACTCGTAAAGCTGTACACAGCCAGGATCAGGATCGGCAGATAGATGAACAGGAGCATGAGAAGAAGGTATGCCCGTTTGAATATTTTGACCATTATAACAGTGCGCCTCCTCTCTCATTCGTCTCGGCCCCGTCCGATGTGAGCAGGGTAAAAATACAGATGATCGCCAAAAGGATCAGCGAGATCATGGATCCGCCGTGCCAGTTGTAGGTGGCGAAATAGCTGCCGATGAGGCTTCCCATGATATAGGTGCTGTTGTAGAGCATATCCAGGACCACATAGTTGGTCATGGCAGGCAGAAAGACCATGGAGACGCCGCTCGCGATGCCGGGCACCGACAGAGGAAGCGTCACCTGCAGAAAGGTCTGCACGGTGTCCGCGCCAAGATCCATCGCCGCTTCGCGGAGCGCTCCGTCAAGCTTTGAGATCGTCGTGTAGATCGGAAGGATCATAAACGGCAGGAAGTCATAGGTCATGCCGATCACGGCGTTGGTGAACGGGTAGCGCGCGAGGTTCCCCTCCAGAAGGGTCAGGACCTCCTTGAGCGCCGTGATGCGGAGCGAAAAGTTGATCCACATGGGAAGGACGAAGATCATGACGATCACGCCCTTGGTCCTGAGCTCGCTCATGGCAAGGATATAGGCGATCGGATAGGCCAGGAGCAGGCAGACGGCCGTTGTGACAAATGCCACGGCGAAGCTGTAGAACAGCGTTCCCAGCGTGTTGGCATCCGTAAAGAACCCTGTCAGGTTCTCAAAGGTAAACTGCCCCTGTCCGTTCGTGAAGGCATAGACCGCCAGAACGATCAGCGGCGCCACCACGAACATCATCAGGAATATGGTATAGGGAATTCCCAGGTTTTTTCTCGAAAATCTCAATGTATCTCCTCCGGAACGAATGCAGGTTACTTCTTCTTAAGCGTGAACACCATTTTCTCCACGGGCATGATCAGGCCTACGCGGTCGTCCATGTTCCACAGATACTCATCGTTGACGACAAAATCCTGCTCCAGCTCCGTGTGAATAATGTAGCTGTAGTGGTCGCCCTTGTAGATCAGGTTGCTGATCGTTCCCTGGATCAGTCCGGCTTCCTGGTCGTCCGTCATCTGAATATCGCTGGGTCCGATCGCCACCTGAATGCGGATGCGCTTGGGATCGATGGCCTCTCCGCTGGCATCCTGCAGCGTTCCGTCCTCTCTCCTGGAGCTTCCCTTGATGATCTTGGTCAGGCTCGTATCCAGAACATGGCCGTTGTACTCCAGCCTGTAATCCTTGTTGATCTCGGCAAAGAACAGGTTGGTGTGGTCCTCCGCCAGCATGATGTGGATGTTGTCGGGCTCCACGCGGATGCCGACACGGTCTCCGACCTTTGCGGAGTGCACGGTCTGGCTCACGATCTCGTTCTTGCCGGACAGCACGGTGATCTCATAGTGCATTCCCTTGAAGATCACGGAGTCCACCACACCCTGGATGGTTCCCAGCTCGGGCTTTGTCAGCTCCACATCCTCCGGCCTTACGACCGCCGTGATGTGTGTGCCTTCCTCGTAGTCGTCCACGCACTCGAACTCGCCGCCGCAGAATCTCGCGCGGAGCTTGCCCGTCATCATTCCGTTGAAAATATTGCTCTCCCCGATAAAGTCGGCGACAAAGGCATTTTTCGGCTCATTGTAGATATCTTCGGGTGTGCCGACCTGCTGGATCCTGCCCTCGTTCATGACGACGATCTTGTCGGACATGGTGAGCGCCTCTTCCTGGTCATGCGTGACATAGATGAAGGTGATGCCCAGCTTGTCGTGCATATCCTTGAGCTCGATCTGCATCTCCTTGCGCATCTTGAGGTCCAGCGCGCCCAGAGGCTCATCCAGAAGCAGGATCTCCGGCTCATTGACCAGCGCCCTTGCGATCGCGATACGCTGCTGCTGACCGCCGGAAAGCGTGCTGACACTTCTCTGCTCAAAGCCCTCCAGATCCACCAGGTCCAGGACCCGGCGCACCTTGCGCTCGATGACATCCTTGGGCATCTTCTTCTGCTTGAGCCCAAATGCAATATTATTGTAGATATTCATATGAGGAAACAGAGCATACCTCTGGAAGACCGTGTTGACCGGTCTCTTGTAGGGCGGCAGATCCTGGATCGACTTTCCGTTCAACAGGATCTCCCCCGATGACGGCATAAGGAACCCTGCGATCATGCGCAAAGTTGTGGTCTTGCCGCAGCCCGAAGGACCCAGAAGCGTTACAAATTCTCCTCTCTTGACTTCCAGATTGAAGTCGTCGACAGCCTTATAGCCGTCTTCATAGACTTTGCAGATACCGCGCAGTTCTATAATGTTTGTGTTGTTCTCCATTTCCTTGTTCTCCATAAAAAAATTGTTTGCAGCTTTTTGGGGTTATACAGCCCCCAGGTCCCAAATGCTTCGCATTCGGGTTTTGTTTAACAGCACCCAAGTCAAAACTCTGGGGGCGAGCTGATCCACAAAAACTTCGCGGGTCTTCCGCCCGGGTTTTCGATCCGATGTTTCTGCGCCGCCTGATAATAGAAACTCTCGCCGGACTTGATGTGATACACCTTGTCCCCGAGCCACAGGTTCAGCCTTCCGCTCATCAGGTATCCGAATTCCTCGCCGCTGTGCGGCTTGTCTTCCTCCAGTGATGAATGCGGCTGGATCACCACCAGCAGCGGCTCCATCTGCAGTCTCTGCGCCGTCGGCACGATCCACTGCCTGCTGTTGCCCTGTTCATCCAGCTTTTCAAAATATTCCTTCTCCGTGAAGACGACCTGCTCCTCTTCATCCTTGAAGAATTCCGCCGGCGTCGTGCCCAGACACTCGATGAGGTCCATAAGTGTCACCACCGAAGCCGAAACCTGCCCTCTCTCCAGCTGAGAAATGAACCCTTTGGTCAGTTCCGTGCGGTCGGCGAGCTCCTGCTGCGTCAGCCCGTTTCTGTTCCGGTGATTCCTGATCCTCCTGCCTATGTCTTTGTTGATACTGTCAGTATCCATTTTTCTGCCTACCTCCCTGGTTTTTCCTGCAGCCTGTACTATTGAAGTCTTTTAAACCATTTCTTTGGTCCGCCGTCTATCAATTCTGATAATAAACTGAAAATATTCTGATACTAAACTTTTTTGTACGATTCACAATTATACTATTACTAAACTTTAAGTCAATTATTACTTGAATTTTTCTAAAGAAATTATTAATTCATTTTCCTTCAAAAAATATACAATTTGACATATATTCGGGAGCAGGCTTACA
>DLYC01000049.1 GCA_003447895.1 Lachnospiraceae bacterium
GCCGCCCTTCTTGACCTGGTCGTTTAAAAGGGCGAGCGCGGCCGTCGTGCCCGGCGCGCCGGCGTGTTCAAGCCCCATTTCACAAAGAATATCCGCTACGCTGTCCCCGATGGCCGGCGTCGGCGCGAGGGAGAGGTCGATGATCCCGAAAGGCACATCCAGGCGCCTTGAGGCCTCTTTGGCAACCAGCTGCCCCACGCGGGTGACCTTGAAGGCGGTCTTCTTGACGGTCTCGCACAGCGTCTCAAAGTCTTTGCCGTGAACGGATTCCAGTGCTTTTTTTACAACGCCCGGTCCGCTGACGCCGATGTTGAGAATTCTGTCCGCCTCTGTGACGCCGTGGAAAGCGCCTGCCATAAACGGATTGTCGTCCGGCGCGTTACAGAATACGACAAGCTTTGCGCAGCCGATCGATCCCCTGTCTGCCGTTTTCTCCGCCGTCTTTTTGATAATGCTTCCCATGAGCCTTACAGCGTCCATATCGATTCCCGTCTTGGTGGAGCCCACGTTGACCGAAGAACAGACCAGTTCCGTCTCGGAGAGCGCCTGGGGAATCGATTCGATGAGAAGGCGGTCCGCCTTTGTCATCCCTTTGGAGACAAGGGCACTGTACCCGCCCAGAAAATTGACCCCCACGTCGTGCGCGGCGCGGTCCAGCGTCCCCGCTATCCTGGCAAAATCTTCCGGCGCGCGGCATGCGCTCCCGCCGATCAGCGCGATCGGCGTGACGGAGATCCTCTTGTTCACGATCGGAATCCCGTAGTCCCTCGAGATCTCCTCCCCGACCCTGACGAGGTCGTACGCACTCCTGTATATTTTGTCATAAATCGCGGCACAGAGCCTGTCGAGATCGGAATCGATACAGTCTAAGAGGCTGATCCCCATCGTGATCGTCCTGACATCCAGATTTTCCTTCTCGATCATCGCATTTGTCTCTCTGACCTCGGATAAACCTATCATAAATCCTCCTGTCCCTTTCACTTACGTCCTTTTCCTGTGTCTTTTATCCGTCAGATCTCTCAGATCCTGTGCATCAGGTCAAAGATCTCTTCCTTCTGGCACTTGATCTGAACACCGATCCTGTCGCGCCCAAGGAGGGCCAGTTCCTCTGCGATCTGTCCGAAAGGCTTTTCGATCGTTGTGACGTCCACGATCATCATCATGTTAAAGTATCCCTGGACAATGGTCTGGGATATGTCCAGTATGTTGATCCGGTTATCCGCAAGATAGGTGCAGACACCTGCTATGATTCCTATCGTGTCCCTCCCCACTACTGTTATGATCGCTCTCTGCATTTGGCTTCTCCTCCTTCATTTTCTGCTGTGACCGGACTTTTCTCCGTAGTGATATCAAATGGTGATCAGGGCGGACGGCTTTTTTCTGCTCGCCACGTAGATCGGAAGCTCTTCCGGGCTGTAGTCCGCCTCTGAACTCATGATCTCCACCCTGACCGTCTCAAAGGCCAGCTCCGGGAGATTGTTCTCCTGGCTCAGGTGCCCGAGAAAGATTCCCTTCATGTGATCGTTCAGGATCCTGCTCAGGAGCTGTCCGCTCGTTGCATTGGACAGGTGTCCCCGGTCTCCCAGGATGCGCTTTTTGAGCATGTAGGGGTACCTTCCGACCTGCAGCATATTGACGTCGTGATTGGACTCCAAAAGGACCACGTCCGAGTTCTTAAGGCACTCCACCGTATAATCCGTATAGCAGCCAAGGTCCGTGCATATGCAGGCCTTCTGCTTTCCGTAATACACTCTGTATCCCACCGGCTCGGCAGCGTCGTGGGAGATCCGCATGGGATCGATCTGCATATCTTTGATCGTGATCTTCTCATCCGAGCGGATGGGGATAAAGCGATCGGGATCAATATCCTGAAACTTCTCCATCCGCCTGATCGCGTCGATCGTGCCCTTTGTCGCGTAGATCGGCATCTCCGATTTTTTGGCGATCATGGGAAGGCCCATGATGTGGTCACTGTGTTCGTGTGTCAGAAAAATGCCGTCTATGTCCCGAAGTTCCAGGTCAAGATCTCCAAGCGCCTCCACTGTTCTCTTTCGGCTGATCCCCACATCCATGAGCAGATGCGTCGTGTCAGATCCTACGTAGATACAGTTTCCGCTGCTGCCGCTGGCGATGCTTTCAAATCTCATAACTGTGATAAATTTCCTTCTCTGTTGTTCCGGCGCTTACACGCGCGCTCCGTATTTTCTGCGAAGGTCCAGGACAGCCTTGTCCACCTGTGCGAGCGCTCCGCCGGGACCTGTCAGGTCCCCTGAATTGTCAATGACCACGTCACAGACCTTTCGAAACGACTCCTCCGACACCTGGTTTCCCATGATCGATCGTATCTTTTCATCGGAATAGCCCCTGCTTGCCTTCAGTCTCTTTATTCTCTCCTCTTCGCTGCAGTAAATATACCACATGGAATCGAGGATTCTGTCATACCCGTTCTCCACAAGAAGCGCCGATTCCAGGACAAAAAATTCCCTCTCTCCGGCTTCTCTCTCCCGGTCAATCTCATCCAGTATATAACGATTCACCGCGGGATGCACGAGCTTATTTACGCTTTCCAGAAGTTCTCTGCTTCCGAAGATCCGCCTTGCCATCTCCTTCTTGTTGATCTCACCGGTCTCCAGGACCAGAGGCTCCCCGTCTCCGCCTGAGGGATACTCTGTCAAAAGACGGATCAGGGGCTCGTAGAGGACGCCTCCCGGGACTTCGAGGTCCTTGGCGGCATTGTCCGACATAAGGACCCTGCACTGATACTTGTTCTCAAGGTAGCGGAGGATCTCACTCTTTCCGGATCCTACACCGCCTGTAACGCCTATTGTGATCATGTTTTTAAACCTTCTGCTGCCTTTTTTGCCATTGTCTATTTTGCCATATACCAGTCATCCCCGCTGTGGACATCGGTCTCAAGGGCCACGGCCATGGACGCCGCGCCGGCCATCTCATCCGCGAGAATTTTCAGCACTTTCTCCTCCTCTTCCGGGACTGTCTCGACCAGAAGCTCGTCGTGGATCTGAAGGATCAGCCTGGACTTTAAATTTTCTCTCGCGAGGGCCTCCCATACCCGGATCATCGCTATTTTGATAATGTCCGCCGCGCTTCCCTGTATGGGCGAATTCATGGCGACCCTCTCTCCGAAGGAGCGCTGCATGAAATTGCTGCTCGAAAGCTCCGGAACGGGCCTTCGCCTTCCGTACATCGTGACCGCGTATCCCTTTTCCCGCGCCTCTTTGACCAGCCTGTCCAGGAAAGACTTGATGCCCGGATAGGTCTTAAAGTAGGCCTCTATGTACTCGGCCGCCTCTTTCCTTGAAATACTGAGGCCCTGGCTCAGCCCGAAGGAGCTGATTCCGTACACAATGCCGAAATTGACGGCTTTGGCGTTTCGCCTCTGAAGCGGCGTGACCTCGTCCAAAGGCGTGTGGAATACCTTGGACGCGGTGATCTTGTGGATATCCTCGTTTTCTTTGTACGCCTCGATCAGCTCCTTATCCCCGCTCATATGGGCCAGGATCCTGAGCTCGATCTGAGAGTAGTC
>DLYC01000226.1:0-12413 GCA_003447895.1 Lachnospiraceae bacterium
CGGTTATCTCAAAGTTACGCAAGCGCTGAGCCTTCGAAAAGCCGGGAATATTTATTTATACTGCTTACAACCCTCGGAAAACACTGTTTTCCGAGGGTATTGTTATCTAAGAGGCATTGGTCCAAAAAACGTAGGCTCTGCATCTTGGCATTGTAACTAAGAAGGCGGATATTATATAATAATGCGGTATCACATTTGGGGATTGGGGATGTGAACAGAGGTTTAGCATATGATAGAAAAAAGCAGTGAGATCAGGCAGGGCGTGGCGGCGACGATTCTCTCGGTGGCGGCCCTTGCCGGAAGCATATACGGTGGAAAGGCCCTGGATTACCGGGAGGTCTTTATTCCCGGAACTGTGATCAACGGAGTTGATGCTGCGGAACATACAGTTGCGGAGATGGAGGAGCTTCTCGGAGAATACAAACTCAGCGTATCCTTCCGGGACGGAGAGCCTGTCATGATCCCGGGGGAAGCGATCGGGTATCACTATGTGCCGGACGGAAATCTGGACAGACTCATGAAGGAACAGAATCCGCTCATGTGGTTCTACGGAACCCGCCACACCAGGGAGTTTCAGATTCCGGAGGAAAAGGCCTATAACGAGGACAAACTGGTCAGTATTTTGACAGATCTGCCGCAGATGCAGGAGAAGAATATGATCAGCCCCGAGGACGCCTATCTGGACTATCGGGATGGGAAATTTGTGGTCGTTCCGGAAGTGGAGGGCACGAAGCTGGATCCCGACAAGGTTGTGGAGACCGTCAAGGCGTCCGTTTCCGAGGAAAAGGAGAGCGTTGTCCTTGAGGAGGCGGACGGCATCTACAGTGCGCCGGAAGTGCGAAAGGACGATGAAGAGCTGTGCCGCGATGAGGAGCAGCTGAATGACCTGGCCGGCGCGAGGATCGAGTACGAGCTTCCGGGCGGCGAGAAGAAGGTCCTGGACGGGCCTGTTCTCAGGGACTGGCTGGAAGTGGACGATGACGGAAATTACTACAGAGATGATGACCTGTGGGATGAACATATCGCGGACTTTGTAAAGGAGCTGGCGGAAGAAGCGGACACCGTCTACAAAGAGCATCCCTTTACAACGCATTACGGCGATGAGATCCTGCTTCCGGGCAAGGGATACTACGGCTACAAAGTTGAACAGAGTGATGAGCGCGACCGGCTCTGGGAGGAGCTGGACGAAAACGCGCAGCTGACCAGGGAGCCCGTCTACCGAAGGACAGAAGCCGCGGATCCGGATGACAACCACGGATTCGGAGGAGACTATGTGGAGGTCGACCTCTCCGTGCAGCACCTGTGGATCTATAACGACGGCGAGGTGGTGTTTGAGACGGACATTGTCTCGGGCCTCAATGATTCAGAACACAGGACGCCGTCCGGGGCATTCTTCGCCTACGACAAGAAGACGGACACGGTGCTCCGCGGGGACAAGCAGGATGACGGCGAGTGGGGGTATGAGACACCGGTCAAGTACTGGATCCGCCTGACGGACACCGGCATCGGCCTTCATGACGCGAACTGGAGAGGCTCCTTTGGCGGAAATATCTGGCGATGGAGCGGATCCCACGGCTGCATCAACTGTCCCACCTGGGCAATGCCCACGATCTACGATCTTGTATACACCGATATGCCGGTCGCGGTGCACTACGGGGAGTAGGCGGATCGGAGACAATCCGCCGGCGGCAAGGCGTGGCTCTCTGCCGCAAGCTGCCAATTTCGCACAGTTTCTTGGACAGATCCGCACAGACGGTTTTCTGTTAAGGGAACTCTTGTGTTATAATGAAAGAAACACGGCGAAAAGCCCGACAGTACAGGCAGTAATCTCAAAAAGCGACTCAAAGGGAGGATATTATGAAAAAGCTGGAAGATTATATCCGCACGATACCCGATTTCCCGGAACCCGGAATCATGTTCCGTGACATCACCACTGTGTTTCAGGACGCAGACGGCCTGAAGCTTGCGATCGACTCCATGCAGGACCTGATCAAGGACCTGGACTACGATGTGATCGTCGGCGCCGAGTCCCGCGGCTTTATTTACGGCGCGGCTCTGGCCTACAATCTTCACAAGCCGCTGGTACTGGTTCGCAAGAAGGGTAAGCTTCCCTGGAAGACCATTTCCGTCGACTATGATCTGGAGTACGGAAAGGCCACGCTGGAGATGCACATTGACGCGATCGCGCCCGGACAGAAGTGCCTTGTGGTGGATGACCTTCTTGCCACCGGCGGAACCGCAAAGGCAATGGCGCAGCTCGTCGAGAAGCTTGGCGGCGAAGTCGTGGACATGCTGTTCATGATCGAGCTGGCAGGGCTCAAGGGCCGCGAATTCCTGAAGGATTACAGAGTGGATTCCGTGCTGACTTTCGAAGGAAAGTAAGGCGCTTTGGCAGAATGCCGCGAGAGGATTTCTGACAAAAGACAAAAAATAGCGAAGAGCGATGCCTTCGGCCGACGGGAAAGACCCGCCGGCCGAAGGTTTTTCAATACTAACGAAAAGATAAAAATAATCAGCTAAACCGAATAAATATAATCATTCCAATGAATACGTATTGGAGATAAAATCTAATCACGTGATTTGATAAAATTTAACTCCAAAAGGGCGAAAACAGCATAAGCGATGTAATTTCCGCCTGGCGCCGGCTGAAAAAAGGGAGGTTCGGACGCAGCATGGGGTATGAAAGGAATGGTTACCACAATGATGAACTACAATAAGTACATGCGGCAGTATTTTCTTCCTCCGACGGAGTGCCTGGACTGGGCGAAGAAGGACCACATCGAGAAGGCGCCCATCTGGTGCAGCGTTGACCTTCGCGACGGAAACCAGGCCCTGATCGAGCCCATGAGCCTGGAAGAGAAGATCGAGTTCTTCCAGATGCTGGTCAAGATCGGCTTCAAGGAGATCGAAGTTGGATTTCCGGCGGCCTCCGAGACGGAGTATGACTTCCTGCGTGCCCTTATTGAGAGAAATATGATTCCCGACGATGTGACGATCCAGGTCCTGACACAGGCCAGGGAGCACATTATCCGTAAGACCTTTGAAGCCGTAAACGGAGCGCCCAAGGCGGTCGTCCACCTCTATAATTCCACATCCGTGGCGCAGCGCGAGCAGGTCTTTAAAAAGAACAAAGAGGAGATCAAGAAGCTTGCGGTGGACGGAGCCAAACTCCTCAAGGAGCTGGCGGAAGAGACCGACGGAAATTTCATGTTCGAGTACAGCCCGGAGAGCTTCCACGGAACCGAGGTGGAGTACGCGCTCGAAGTGTGCAACGCGGTTCTTGACGTCTGGAAGCCAAATCCCGAGTGGAAGTCCATCATCAATATCCCCGCGACGGTGGAGACGGCCATGCCGCATATCTTTGCCTCCCAGATCGAGTACCTGAACAAGAATCTGAAGTACAGGGACGGCGTGGTGCTCAGCCTTCATCCGCACAATGACCGCGGCTGCGGCGTTGCGGATACGGAGCTGGGAATCCTTGCGGGAGCGGACCGCGTCGAGGGAACTCTGTTTGGAAACGGTGAGAGGACCGGCAATGTGGACATCGTGACGGTGGCAATGAACCTGTTCGCCTACGGCATCGATCCCGAGCTCGACTTCTACAACATGCCGCTCATCCGCGCGAAGTACGAGAACCTGACCGGAATGGAAGTCCATCCCAGGCAGCCCTATGCCGGAGACCTTGTGTTCAGCGCCTTCTCGGGCTCCCATCAGGACGCGATCTCCAAGGGCATGGCCTACAAGGAGATTCACGACCCCAACAAGTGGACCGTGCCTTACCTTCCGATCGATCCCCAGGATGTCTCGAGGACTTACGATTCGGACGTCATCCGCATCAACAGCCAGTCCGGAAAGGGCGGCGTCGCCTATGTGCTCAAGCAGAACTTCTCCATCGTCCTTCCCGAGAAGATGCGGGAGGAAGTGGGCTATGCGGTGAAGCAGGTCTCGGACGAGACCCACAGCGAGCTCTCCCCGCAGGCCGTCTACGAGATCTTTACGGACCGCTATGTGGACTACACGCCGCACTTTACCATCCCCGAGTGCCATTTCCGCCAGGTGGACGGCATCATGGCGGAGGCGACCATTGCGGCGGGAGACCGAAGGACAGTGGTGGACGCCAACGGAAACGGACGCCTCGATGCGGTCAGCAACACGATCAAGCAGTACTACGGCATCAGCTATGAGCTCTCCACATACGAAGAGCACGCGCTCTCAAGGGGCTCCTCCTCGAAAGCGATGGCCTATGTGGGAATCCTCTGCGACGGCAAAACATACTGGGGCGTAGGCATTCACGAGGATATCATCCATGCCTCCATCAACGCGCTGGTCGTTGCCGTAAACAAGCTCCCTCAGCTGCAGGACAGCGCCGCCGAGAAGGACGACAGGCTGATCCTGATGCTCAATTACATCCAGGCCAACTACCAGACGGTCACGCTCGAAGATATGGCCAGGGAATTCCATCTGTCGACGCCCTATATCTCCAAGTATATCCGGGAAAAATCCGGCAAGACATTCGGAGAGCAGGTCACGCAGGTTCGGATGAAGAGGGCCAAGACGCTCCTTAGAAACGGAAATATGACCATCGAGAATATCTCCTATTCCATCGGCTATCCCAACGCGGAGCACTTCTCGAGAGTGTTCAAAAAAGTGTTTGACGTATCGCCGGCCCAGTACCGGAAGATCGCGACAAAATAAGATGTTGGGATAAGAAAGCAATGGTTATGGCTCACAGGGACGCGCCGCAGTGCGGCGCGGCCTGTGGGTCTTTTTGATCTCTGAAAAGATTTCCGGATCCGCCATAAACGGTCCTCTTCATGGTATGATAGTAGTCAGAAATAGAAAAAGAGGGGAACGCAATGAATTCTTTTCCTGTTATCGTTTTATCGGTTATTATCTTCGCCGCGCTTGCGATCAATCTGGCGCTCAAGCCGGCTTATTCGGCGAGGCTGACCTCCACACTGATTATGATCACCATCATCGGGGGCAGCATCATTTACGGCTTCGGCTTTACGAGCATCACCGGTGATGTGGCGATTTCCCTGGTGCGGACGCCGTTTTCCGTCATGGGCATGTTCCTTGGAAAAAACGACCTGGGGGCGATCGCGAATGCGCCCATTGTCACGAGCCCGGTCGGAATCTTCCTCTTCTGGCTCCTTCATTTTCTCGCCTTCTACTCCATGGCCAGCGCCGCGATCGTCACGGTCGGCGCCGAGGGACTCAGAAGGCTGAGACTGTTTCTGGCACTCAGCGGAGACCTGACCATTATCTACGGGATTACGCCCGACAGTATTTTGGTGGGAAAGGAGTGCGCGGAGCGGAAAGAGACAGCGGTAGTCTTTATCGATGAAGCGGATTCGGCAGGCCTTGTCCCGGAGATCATCAATATGGGGATGGCGGTCGTGACGGGATCGGGCGCGGCGTCCTGCGACAAGCTCACCATGACAAAGCTCCGCGTCAGAAGCCGGAAGAGGATCGAAGTCTACGCGCTTCATCCGGAGAGGAGCAGGAATCTGTTCTTCGCGCTTGCGCTCAAGGAAGCCTTTAAAAACGCGCAGATCGACCCTGACAAGACCAGCATCGCGCTTCCGGGCACCGAGGATATCGCGGCGGCCATACTGCAGGTTTCCACCGAGGAGTACGGATTCGGGTATGTGCAGGTCTTTAGCGTCGCGGACCTTGCGGCCCGCGCCATGATCCGCCTGTGCCCGCCTTGGGATTTTCTGACTTTTGACAAAGAGGGCAGGGCGGAGCAGGATTTTGACTGCATTGTGATCGGGTTCGGGGACACCGGACAGGCGGCGCTCCGCTATCTGATCATGAACGGACAGTTTGTGGGAAGCACGTTCCATGCGGCGGTCTTTTCGACCAACATGCAGAACGAAGCCGGATTTCTCCTGACCGAGTGCCCGGAGATCGTAAGGCACTATGACATCGATTTCTATCAAAAGGACGGAAGAAGCCGGGAGTTTTACGAGTACCTGGAGAAAAGGCTTGATACGCTCAAGTACATCGCGGTCTGCTCCGGAAACAGCGAAATGAATACGGAGCTCACGGACAATCTTCTTCTGTACTTAAAGCGCAAGCGGTCTGAGCATATCTGCGTGATCCAGGTCACAGCCGGAGGCGTCTCCTATCAGGAGGCGGTGGAGAGCGATATCAAGCGAAAGAAGGTGTTCACGCTCGACATGCTCTCCGCGGAGAAAGCGGACAGAGCCGGAATCCTGCTCAATGCCACCTACGATTCATCGGACAGATCGAACTGGGGAAAATGGTTGGCCTGCGATTCGTTCAGCAAGATGTCATCGAGGGCGTCCGCGGAATTTATCCCGGCGCTGGTCAAGGCCTCGGGTTACAGCGAAGAGGAGATCATGCAGGATGGCTGGAATCCCGGGGAAGCGAAGCTCCGCGTCCTGGGAGAGACCGAGCATCTCCGGTGGTGCGCGTTCCACTATACGATGGGCTACAGGACTATGACGGATCAGGAATTCGACCGGAGAGCGGAGGAATACAAGGAGCACGTAAGGAGCGGAAAGCCCGGCAGATACAGAATTGCGAAAGATACAGAAAACCGCATCCACGCGTGCCTGATCCCCAATGACGCACTCGATGAACTCTCGGCCAAGGAGAGTAGAGTGACGGGGAAAGAAGTGGATTACAGAAAGTCTGATATCAACAATGTACTGGCGATTCCGCAGATCCTGAAGAAGCAGAAGGAAGAAATATAGGGCCTTCGCATCGGGAAGAGACGGCGGCCTGCGAAGGAGAGGGAGACGGCATATGAACAGAAATCTCAGGTTTATATTGAAGGTGCTGCTTGTCTTTATGGTGATCATCTGCATCCTGACCTTTGCGGAGTACCGCGCGGAGGGCTCCACGATCCGGAATATCTGGGACGCGGTCTGGTACAGCCTGATCACGCTCACGACGGTGGGATACGGCGACAAAGCGCCCGTTACGGTGCTCGGGCGGATCATGGGAATCGTGCTCGCCATGTGCAGTGTGGGCCTCTTATCGACGCTGGTGGGGCTTGTGATCCACCTGCTCCGAAGACAGCTCATGCCCATACTCGCGCTTCGCGGAAGCAGGGACCTCAAGTGGTATGTGTTTAATGTCAGAAGCCGCGACGCGGAAGTCCTCGCGGAGAGGCTTTCCAAGGACGAAGAGTGCATGCTGGTCTTTCCCGGAGGAGACGACTCGGCAGACCACGATGTTCTGGACAACCGGGTGTACTACAACGCGGATGTGAGCCGGCTGTCAAAAATCCGAAAAACGCCGGACGGGATCACGACGATCCTGATGAAGGAGGACCCCTGGGAGAATTACAAGGAGGGACTGAGCGATGCAGCAGGCGGCCTCGAGTGCTACTGCATGGCGGATCTCATGGAAGACGGAATGCCTGAAAGCCTGCATCTGTTCGGCAAAGAGGAGTGCCTGGGACGCTGGTACTGGCAGAAGTTCCCGCTCTTAAGCTCTGAGAAATGCGTAGTGATCATAGGCTGCGGGCAGAGCGGCAGCGCGGTCCTGGAGAGAGCGCTTCTCACCAATGTCTTCGCGGCGGGACGTGTCACCGAATATCACGTATTCGAGGACAGCGCCGGATTTGAACACCTTCACCCGGAACTTGTGCGGGCACTACGCCCGGGAACGCCGGAGGAGGACTCCCTCTTTTTCCATTCGGAGAGCTGGATGGAGGCGATCGCCTTACTCAGAAGAGCGGACCGCATTATCGTGACAGGGGACAGCGATTCGGAGAATCTGGATCTGTACGAAAAGCTGGTGACGTGGTTTGGTCTCCGGGACCGGGTCAGCGTCAGGCTTGAAGAGAGAGTGGAGGGCGTGCCCTCGTTTGGGGAGAGCGAGAAGATCCTGACAAGAGAATATGTGATGAAGAACGCGCTGAACAGGGAAGCCATGCTGATGCATGAGATCTACAGCCGCGGCTCCCGGAATCCGGTGCCCTTCGAGAAGCTCTCCTACTTCCTCAAGCAGTCCAATGTCTCGGCGGCCGATCATCTTCTTGTGAAGATCCGCTATCTTCTGGGCGATGAGACGATCACTGAGATCACGAAGGAGAACTGCCAAAAAGCGTATGAGGCCTATATGCGGACCAAGGAGGAGAAGGCGGACCTCTACCAGGAGATGGAGCACCGGCGCTGGATGCGGTTTCACCAGCTGCACAATTGGACCTATAATGCTAAACGAAATAACGACAAGAGACAGCATCACCTGCTTCTCCCTTACGCGGAACTCGATCCCGCGGAGCAGAAAAAAGACGCCTATGCATGGGAAATGCTGGGGAGCCTGTGAAATGAATATTTCATAGAAAGTTTGTAGAAAGTGTCCATTCGGGCCAGTAAAAGATTGCTTGATTTATGGTAAATATGTATAATGGCGATAGCATATTATGTGAGAAACTGTCCATCAGCAATTTTTGTAAGAAGGGGAAAAACGTATGAAATCATTACAGTATACCGTTAAGAATCCGCTGGGGATCCACGCGCGTCCCGCTGCGCTCCTTGCTCAGGCCTGCACCAATTTCAAGAGCGCGGTCATGATCGAGAGCAACGGGAATGTGGCGTCCGGCAATAATGTCCTCCAGATTCTCGGCCTCCATGCGGCCAAGGGGTCTGTCCTGAACATTACGGCGGACGGTCCCGATGAGGAGGAGACGATCCGCAAGATCGAAGAGGTTCTGAGTGAGATCGCGCCCAAGGCCAAAAAGAGAGATGTCCTCAAGGTTGCGTTCTATGGGACCAAGGATTACGACCGTATCTTCTTCAGCGAACTCTCCAGAGACAAAGGTGAGGGCACATACAACGTAGACATCAAGTACTTTAACAGCCGCCTGACCATTGAGTCCGCGAACCTGGCCAAGGGCTACGATGCGGTCTGCATCTTCGTCAATGACGAGGCACCCCGCGAGGTCATTGAGATCCTGAACGAGTGCGGCGTCAAGCTGATCCTGCTCCGCTGCGCGGGCTTTAACAATGTCGACACCAAAGCCGCTTCTGAGTGCGGTATCACCGTTCTCCGCGTACCTGCCTATTCCCCCTATGCAGTCGCGGAACATGCCATGACAATCCTTCAGGCAGCAAACCGCCGCATCCACAAGTCCTACATCAAGGTCAAGGACAACAACTTCGCGCTGAGCGGACTTCTGGGACTGGACCTTCACAACAAGGTGGCTGGAATCATGGGAACGGGCAGGATCGGACAGATCATGGCCAATATCTGCAGAGGATACGGCATGACGGTTCTGGGCTGGGACGCTTTCCCCAACAAGAGCCTTGAGGAGAAGGGGATCCTCAGATATGTGAGCAAAGAAGAGCTCCTTAAAAAGTCTGACCTCATCTCCCTGCACGCGCCCCTTGTCATGGGACCGAACGGCACCTATCACCTGATCGACGATGAGGCGATCTCCATGATGAAGGACAACGTCATGCTCGTCAACACCTCCCGCGGACCTCTTGTGGATCCCGAGGCGCTGATCAGAGGGCTCAAGGCCAATAAGTTCCACTGCGTGGCGCTCGATGTTTACGAGGGTGAAGACCCCAACGTCTACAACGACAGATCCGACGAGATGATCGATACGGATATCGTGGCAAGACTGACCATGTTCCCGAACCTGATCCTGACCTCCCACCAGGCCTTCTTCACAAGAGAAGCGCTGCAGGCGATCGCGGCTGTCACGATGGAGAATGCGAGAAACTTTAATGAAGGGCTTCCTTTCGGAATGTCGGAAGTGAAGTAAATACATACGTTACGCAAAGAATGGGGGCATACCACCAATGTGGCTGCCCCCATTTCCATTTTCTGACCGATAATGCTATAATCGGCTTAACTGTATCAGGAAGGAGATCGGTTGATTCATGGGTATTTACGGGAACAGTGTGGTCGAGTACGCGGTCCCCTGTTTGGTCATATGGGCCGCGCTGGCGGCATCGATCGCGCTGGACAGAAGCAGATTCAGAAATTGTATTGTGCTGCTGATGGCAGCTGCTTCCACAGTGCCGTTTTTATGCGCGCTGACGGGAAGCTATTTCGGGCAGACGGCGAGAGTTTTCTCCGTGATCACCCTGATGGTGCTTCTGTGGGTGCCGGTCGTTCTGATCGCGAACGGCGTGATCATGTATCAGAGGGAGGGAAGGAGTCTTGCCAATATGCTCTCGCTCCTTCTGGGCATCGTTGTGGGCGCGGGAGAGATCTGCACTTTTATCTTTTATGTCATTCCGTACTATTGGAACGCGGAGGACGCGCAGCTCATTACGACGGCGATGAAGGTGCTTCTCTTTATCAGTCTGACGATCACGTACGGATCTCTGATCTTCGTGGCGTTTATGTGTTACACTGTGCTTCTTCAGGTGATTCCAAGCAGGCGGAATTTTGACTTTGTGATCATACACGGGAGCGGGCTGATCCGCGGAAACAAAGTGTCGAAGCTTCTGTCGGACCGAATCGACAGAGCGATCGAGGTGTACAGAAAGGATCCCACGCCGCCGATCGTGATCCCTTCGGGCGGAAAAGGCTCCGATGAGACGATTTCCGAGGCGGAGGCCATGGAGGGGTATCTGATCGAGCACGGAATCCCCAAGGAGCAGATCATCAAGGAGGACGCGTCGACGACGACCCGGGAGAACCTCCTGTATTCCCGAATGATCATTGAGAAGCGCGGCGGCGGACACACCGCGCTGGTGACGAGCAATTACCATGTCTACAGGGCGCTCAGCATCTGCCGGGACCTGGACTTTGCGTGCACGGGAATCGGCGCGCACGTCGCGCCTTACTACTGGCCGAGCGCGCTGATCCGGGAGTTTGCCGCGATCATGAGCAAAAAGACGAATCTGCTGATCTTTGTCGCAGGATGGATCGTGTGCGTCATGCCTGTTCTGTACAGGATCATGGGCATGGTCAGCCAGTGAGGAGAGGATTCGCGAAGTGAGACTTTGTGCCTGACAGGGGGCTTTTATGAGTGAGAAAGATACAATCAATCAGCGGGGAAAAAGCGGAACGAGGAAGCTGTGGAAAGTTCTCTACGCCATCCTCTCCGCGGACCTTCTAGTGCTCGCGTTCTTTGCGGGACTCGTGGACTATCTGACGCTGTCGGAGTATAAGCCGCAGGAGCGGGAGAGCATTGAGATCAGCCCGGTCTACCGCGACCCGATCGGCGAGGGGCAGAAGCTGAAGGTCCTGACCTGGAACTGCGGCTACGGCGCTCTGGGCGACAATGCAGACTTCTTCATGGACGGAGGAAAGGGCGTACAGACGGCGGACAAGGCGCAGGTTTTCAGCAATCTCCAGGGGATTATCGAGAGCGCCACGGCGCTGGAGCCGGATGTGATCTTCTTTCAGGAAGTGGACCGCAATTCCACAAGATCCCACCACATCGATGAAGTCATTATGCTCAGTAACGCCTACTCCACCGAAGAGGATCAGAACTATGCCAACGCGTTTGCCTATAACTTCAATGTGAGGTTTGTTCCCTACCCGCTCCCGCCGATCGGACAGGTGCAGAGCGGCCTTCTGACTTTGACCAACACCTCCGCGGAGTCCGCGGAGAGGATCCAGCTCCCGTGCCCCTTTAAGTGGCCGGTGCGGCTCGCCAATCTCAAGAGATGTCTTCTCCTGGAGCGCATCCCTCTCAAGAACAGCGACAAGTACCTTGTGCTGATAAACCTTCACCTGGAAGCCTACGACAGCGGCGAGGGCAAAATCGCGCAGACGAAGCTCTTAAAGGAGGTCCTCGACGAAGAAGCGGCAAAGGGAAACTATGTGATCGCAGGGGGAGACTTTAACCAGACTTTCAGCAATACAGACAGCAGTGCCTACCCCATACAGGACGGAATGTGGGCGCCCGGACGGGTTGACATCTCGGAAATCGGAAAGAGCTGGCAGTGCCTGATGGACAGCCGCGTCCCTTCCTGCCGCTCCCTCGACAAGCCGTACAAGGACGCGGACCCGAACAACTTTCAGTACTATGTGATCGACGGCTTCATCGTATCTTCCAATGTGGAAGTGCGGTCCTGTGAGACCAAGGACATGGGTTTTGTCTGTACCGACCACAACCCGGTTCTTCTGGAGTGCGTTTTAAAGTAGGACAAACGACAACAGGAAATATAGAGAACGCAAAAAAACATTGTTTATGCGGGGGGAATCCTGCATTATAATGGAGTGAAAGACAATCAAAGAATCAATTCTCTGAAGGAGGAGGATGACATGGCAATACTGGTTACAGGAGGAACAGGTTTTATCGGAAGTCACACGGTTGTGGAACTTCTTCAGTCAGGTTATGAGGTCGTGATCGCGGACAATCTCTATAATTCCAAGGCAATGGTCGTGGACCGCATAGAGACGATCACAGGTAAGCGCCCTGCGTTTTATGAGCTGGATGTATGTGATAAGCCCGCGCTCGACGC
>DLYC01000226.1:12538-16180 GCA_003447895.1 Lachnospiraceae bacterium
GAGTCCACGAGAAAGCCCATTGAATACTATGAGAACAACCTGGGCTCTACTTTGACCCTCTGCAAGTCCATGAGAGAGCACGGCTGCTATAAGATCGTCTTCTCATCCTCCGCAACGGTCTACGGAGACCCCGCTTTTGTGCCGATCACGGAGGAGTGCCCCAAGGGAATCACGACGAATCCTTACGGCGAGACCAAGTCCATGCAGGAGAGGATCCTCACGGATATCTGGAGAGCGGACAATCAGTGGAAGGTGATGCTCCTTCGCTATTTTAACCCCATCGGCGCGCACGAGAGCGGCCTGATCGGAGAGGACCCCAAGGGAATTCCCAACAACCTTCTTCCCTATGTGGCGCAGGTGGCCTCCGGCAAGCTGGAGAAGGTCCACGTGTTCGGAAACGACTATGACACACCGGACGGAACCGGCATCCGCGACTATATCCATGTCGTGGACCTGGCCAAGGGCCATGTAAAGGCCATCGAGGGCATGGAGAAGCTGGACGGCGTCAATGTATTCAACCTCGGAACCGGCCACGGCTACAGCGTTCTGGATATCATCAAGGCGTTCTCCAAGGCCTGCGGCAAGGAGCTCCCTTACGTGATCGATCCCAGAAGGCCCGGCGACATCGCCGTCTGCTACAGCGACCCGGCAAAGGCCAGGGAAGTGCTCGGCTGGACAGCGGACAAGAACCTGGAAGATATGTGCAGAGACGGCTGGAACTGGCAGAGCAAGAACCCCGACGGTTACGTCGAGTAAGCCGAAGATCCTGTCGGACCAAAAAGGACAGCCCTCCGCCGCGTGTGCGGCGGGGGGCTTTTTTGCCGGCCGCGTGTCAAAATACTGCACAGGGGGTGGATGGAAGGACGCTTCGTCGTAAATCATTATGAGGAGAATACGGATATTCGCGAAATGAGAAACGGAGTTTAACGGAAATCTTAAACAGAATGGGAGGCAAATCAAAGCATGAAGAAAAAGAGATGGATTGCTGTATTACTGGTCATAGCGGTCGCTGTCTCCACGTTTGTGATCTACAATATCCTGAATCCGACAGCCCTTGGGTTGATGCGAAGAATGGCCCGCAACATGGAGAAGATCCAATCGGTAAAAAGTACCGTTGTCATGGACTATGACGGCGAGGTGGCTACAGGGCTCGGAAACCTGGCGATCGGGCTGGACGCGGACTTTGACCTGGAGTCGGTGACAAGCACCGGCGTCAGTCATATGGACGGAACCATCAGAGGATCCCTGTTCGGGCTCTCCCTCGATATGCCCGTCGAGAGCTATGTAGAGACCGACGGGGAGACGCTGGTCACCTATACGAGCGCAAGCGGACAGCAGTGGATCAAGAGCACCTCGAAGACCGGTGAAAACGCGCAGAGCTTCAAGCCCGATGAGAAGACGATTCTCGGTCTTCTGCAGAAGATCAAAGATAAGGAGATCACCGCGGAGCTCGCCAAAGAGACCGAGAAGATCGGCGACAAGGAAGTTTACAGAATCGATATCAAGGCCAAGGGAGACCTGATCGGAGAGCTGATCAGGATGGCGGCCGCTTCCGGAGAGCAGACAGAAACCGCGAAGGCTCTTCAGAACGCGGATTTTTCCGGCGCGGACACGAATCTCGTCCTCTATCTCTACAAGGACAGCAAACTCCCCGCGCGGGCACAAGTTGACTGCACGGCGCTCGGCAGCATCCTGATCCGGGAACAGCTGAAGGAAAAGGGGATCGATGTCCGTACGGAGCGCTTTATGATCACAGTGGACTTCACAGAGTACAATACGATCGAGAGTCTTGAGATCCCTGCAGAGGTTAAATCCACGGCGATCGAGGGAGAGGTCGATCTGATTGACGAGATGATGCCATAAAGGCCGATTCGCAAAGCGGCTTCCGCGGAAGCTGAATACAGGTTTGATTAAAGCGGAGGGGCGGACCTCCGCTTTTTTGCGTTCTTTATTTTCATTTTCGGATTTCAGATTTTAGATTTCATAGTGCGGTATCCCTGTCCGGTTTGCTATAATTTCTATGATAGGACGAGAATACCCAGAGGAACCGGGAGTAAACACAGAAAATGCCATTTACCTATGAGAGGATTCAATACTTCGGTGAGGACTGCATCGAGATCACAGGCTTTGACGGTACGGTCCGAAACCTGTCTGTGCCGGGAGAGATCGAAGGGCTTCCCGTAAGGAGCATAGGCAGGCATGCCTTTGCGGGAAGAAGGGATCTGCAGGAGGTCTTTGTGCCGGACTCGGTCCGGAGACTCCATCTGTTTGCCTTTCACAACTGCGCGAACCTTGGAAGGATGACCCTGTCTGACAGCGCGGACGACTACTATGACGGCGTGATCCGCCAGTGCAGCGCGCTCGACGAGATCGAAATCTATATAAGAGGCGACTCCTTCGCGCTCATGAAGGAGATGCTCGGCGACAATGACAAAGCGATGAGCTTTCTTCTGCATATGCGGGGAGATACGGAAGAAGAGATCCGCCTCTCCTTTCCGGATTACGCCCTGATCGCCTCGGAGAACACAATGGCGCGGACGATCCAGTTCGCCTATGAGGGAGGCGGCTATCAGTACCGCCAGTGCGTCAGGAAGAAGGAGATCCGCTACCGGGAGTATGACCGCCTGTTTACGTTTATGGAGCACGATGATCCCTCCTTCGCGGCGGTCATCGCGGCGGACAGGCTCATGTACCCGCATGACCTGGACCCTTCGGCCGCGTCAAAATATACCGCTTTTCTGCGGGAGCACGCCGCCGACGCTTTAAAGCGCTTTATCGTAAAAGGACAGATCGACAGGGTGCGCCTCATCACGGAGAAGGGGCTCGCCGATGAAGAAGCGGTCGCGTCCTCGCTCGCGATCGCCTCGGAGAGAAAGGAGACCGCGATCTGCGCGCTTCTTATGGACAGCGGACGGCAGCGCCGGAAAGAGTCCTCCGCTCTGACGCTGGAACTGGAGGACTGGTGATCCTGCGGCCCGCTCTGATGCCGGAACCGGAGGTCCGGTGACCACGCTGCACACGCGTGCGGAAAGGAAGAAGAATGTCTGAGACCAGAGAAAAACTGGAAGAAATGGGCTTTCGAATATTGGACGCCGTGCGCACGGAGCTTCTTTTGTCCATGCGGTTTATGGCGCCTGCGCTGAACAGCCTGGGCTTTAAGATGGACCTGGCCACTTCCTATGCGGGGACAGATGCCGCCTATATACGATTCAACCCGGGCTTTCTTCTTCAGACCTATGTGGAGCGGCCAAGGAAGATGAACCGGATGTATGTGCACATGCTGGTCCACTGCCTCTTCCGGCATATGTTCACGGCGAAGGAGAGGGAAGATCCGGAGCTCTGGGACCTCTCATGTGACATCGCGGCGGAGTCGGTGGTGGACTCCATGACTTACGATGTGATCGCAAGATCCCATTCCAGTTTCCGGGACTACTGGTACGAGAAGCTGGAGCAGGAGGTCACGATCCTGACCGCCGAGAAGATCTACGCATGGTTCTTCGGGAGAGCGCGCGACTACAGCGTCGAGGAGGCGCTCAGACGGGAGTTTTCGGTGGATGACCACAGCTTCTGGCAGAGGCTCGAGGACGAGGAGGACCCGGATCAAACGCCTCAGAAGAAGACGCCGCCCGGAGCCCCGCCCAA
>DLYC01000297.1:0-3031 GCA_003447895.1 Lachnospiraceae bacterium
TCCTGCATGACATCGAGAACTTCGCCGACCATTTCAGGGTCGAGCGCGGAGGTGGGCTCATCAAAGAGCATCACTTCCGGATTCATGGCAAGGGAGCGGACAATGGCGATCCTCTGCTTCTGTCCGCCTGAGAGCTGCGCCGGATAAGCGTCCGCTTTATCGGCCAGATTGACTCTCTGAAGAAGTGAGAGCGCCTTTTCCTTCGCCTCTTCTTTTCCCATAATGCCCAGCTTCGTGGGAGCCAGCGTGATATTGTCCATGATCGTCAGGTTCGCGAAGAGATTGAAATGCTGGAATACCATTCCCATCCTCTGTCTTACCTTGTCGATATTGACGCCCGGGTCCGTGATCAGCGTATCGTCCAGCCAGATCTCTCCGCTCGTGGGGACCTCCAGAAGATTGAGACAGCGGAGAAATGTGGATTTTCCGGAGCCGGAGGGTCCGATCACGACGATCTTCTCACCGTCGCGGACCGTATAGTCGATTCCCCGGAGGACTTCATTATTTCCAAAACTTTTATGAAGATTCTTAACGGTTATCACCTTGTCTCATCCTCCTTTCCAGTCTGCCAAAGAGCACAGTCAGTATTTTGACAACGATCAGATAGATCACAGCGGCACCGATCAGGGGCATGAAGGCCTGATAGGTCGCTGAGGAAATCTGGTTTGCCACACGTGTCAGGTCACTCATTCCGACGTAACCCACGATCGCGGTCTCCTTGAGGAGCGTGATAAATTCGTTGCACAGAGGCGGGAGCGCGTTCTTAAAGGCCTGGGGGAGAATGATGTACCGCATTGTCTGGAAGCGGGAAAGGCCCAGAGAACGGCCGGCTTCCATCTGTCCCGGATCGACTGCCAGGATTCCCGCGCGGATGATCTCCGCCACATAGGCGCCCGAGTTGATACCAAAGGAAAGGCTGGCGACCAGTATGCCGTTTCTGCAGTTGCTCATGATGATAAACCACATGATCATGAGCTGCAGCACCGAAGGTGTGCCGCGGATCACATCGATATAGATGTCCGCGATCCTGCCAAGGATCGTCATTTTTCCTTCCCGGTTGGTATGGAGCTTTAAGAGCGCGGCGATCGTTCCGATCACAAGTCCGATCAACGCGGCAAAGACCGAAACTTCGATCGTGATCCCAAGGCCCTGCAAATAGAGTTTCCATCGGTCCTTTTCAATAAAGGCTATCCTGAATAATTCACTGACGCTCATCTGTATCTCCTGCTATGAGTTTTCTGATCCCCGCTCAGCGCTCATAAGGCCGGAGGCGGGAATTCTCTTTCCTTTTGATCGAACAACACTGCGACTGACTGAAATTTCTGTCCTGCCCCGGCATGGCGGCTCAAACAGAGAACGCTTGTGCTGCCGGAGAAAAAAAGCCGGGCAGGAGTTACTCCCACCCGGCAGAAACATCCTTTTATGATACGCCCGGCGGGCACCCGGATCCGTGCCGCCTTAAAGCTCTTAGTTCTGAATATACTGCTCGACGAGAGCATCAAATGTCCCGTCTGCCTTCATCTCCGCGAGAGCCGCGTTGATCTTCTCTGCCAGAACAGTGTCGCCCTTCGGCATTGCGATCGCGTACTGCTCAGGCTTAAATTCGAAGTTCGCGCCGTCACTGAGCTTGATCTGGTCGGGATAGTTGGACTGGAAGACCTCTGCGGGGTTCTTGTCGATGATCACTGCGTCGAGTCTTCCGTTCAGAAGATCGTTTACGGCATCGACAGCCTTGTTGTAGGACTTCTTCTGTGTAGCGCCATCCTGAGCGATCAGGTCGTCGATCAGGTACTCACCGGTTGTTCCCAGCTGGCATCCGATCGTCTTTCCGAGAAGGTCATCCTTGGCAGCGATCGCGGAATCGGCGGGAAGGATCACATACTGTACTGCGTCATAGTAAGCATCGGAGAAGTCGACCGCGTTCTTTCTCTCGTCTGTCACGGTCATACCTGCGATCGCTATGTCGATCTTGGATCCGATGGAAGTGATCAGAGAACCGAATTCCATATTCTGGATCTCCACTTCCACGCCGAGCTTTTCGCCGATGGCCTTGATCAGGGCCACGTCAAATCCGTCCGGCTCACCGTTGTCGCCAAGATACTCAAAAGGCGGGAACTCAGCGTTGGTTCCTACGATCAGCTTTCCGTCCGCAATTGCCTCGGAGACGGCACCTTCCGCTGCCGCCGCATCGCCGGCCTCTGCTGTTTCCTGCGTTTCATTTCCCGATGCGGGTGCGGATGAAGAGCCGCCGCATGCGATCAGGCTGACAGATACTGCTGCTGCGAGCAGCATTGCTACTAACTTTTTCATAACTTTGTCCTCCACTTTATTTTTCGTATACTCCCGCACATTCTATGTACTATTGTATACACGAAATTCAACGTCTATTATATGCATTTCCATAGCATGTTTCAAGGAACATTTGCATAAAAATACACAAATCATCTCAAACGGAGGACGCGAAACAGGCGGAATGCGGGCCGGTTGAAGCCGCCCCTTATCCTCAGACCATGTTTTCCGGATGGAAGACCTCATCAAATTTCTCCGGCGTAAGGAACCCAAGCCTCACGCAGGCTTCCTTCAGGGAGATGTTCTCCTTATAGGCGAGCTTGGCCGTCTTCGCCGCGTTTTCGTAGCCGATATAGGGATTGAGGGCTGTCACCAGCATGAGGGAGTGATCGAGATTATGCTTCATCTTCTCCCTGTCTGCCACAATTCCGCTCACGCAGTTCTTTCTGAAAGATTCGATCGAATCCGAGAGGAGCCGCACAGACTGGAGATAATTATAGATGATCACCGGCATAAAGACATTCAGCTGGAAGTTTCCCTGAGAGGCGGCAAATCCGATCGCCGCGTCATTTCCCATGACCTGAACCGCCACCATTGTCACCGCTTCGCACTGCGTCGGATTGACCTTTCCCGGCATGATGGAGCTTCCGGGCTCATTTTCGGGGATCCGGATCTCTCCCAGTCCGCAGCGCGGCCCGCTGGCAAGCCATCTCACATCGTTCGCGATCTTCATCATGTCCGC
>DLYC01000297.1:3104-5952 GCA_003447895.1 Lachnospiraceae bacterium
GCCAGCGCTTTCAGGGCACCGTGCGCAAATACGATCGCGTCCTTGGAAGAGAGCGCGTGGAATTTATTGCTCTCTGTCCAGAATTTATCGTAGGTGAGCTCCGACACCGCCTTCGCCGCTTCCTCCGCGAACCCTTCGGGCGCGTTGAGTCCGGTTCCGACCGCCGTGCCGCCCAGAGCCAGTTCCTTAAGTCCCTGTTCCGAACTGATGATCATCTCCCGGCACTTCTCGATCATCGCTCTCCATCCGCTGATCTCCTGGGAAAAGGCGATCGGCACGGCATCCTGAAGGTGCGTCCTGCCGCTCTTGATGACCCCCTTATTGTCCTTCTCCAGCCTCTTAAACTCCGCGATCATCGCGTCAAGGGAAGGGATCAGATGATTCTCCAAAGACGCCACCGCGGCAATATTCATCGCTGTCGGGAACGTGTCGTTGGAGCTCTGGGACATATTGACCGTGTCATTGGGGTGCAGCAGCTTTTTCCCCGCGATCTCGTTTCCGCGGTTTGCGATCACCTCATTGACATTCATATTGGACTGCGTGCCGCTTCCTGTCTGCCATACCGCCAGAGGAAACTCACCGAAATGTTTCCCTTTTATGATCTCATCACACACCTGTCCGATCAAACTGCATCTCTCTTCGTCGAGCTTTCCGATTCTGAAGTTGGCTATGGCCGCCGCCTTTTTCAGAATAGCGAATGCTTTGATCACTTCTTCGGGCATTTTTTCTGTACCGATCATAAAGTTCTGATAGCTTCTCTGCGTCTGTGCTCCCCAGTAGCTGTCCGCAGGGACCATCATTTCACCCATTGAGTCGTGCTCGATCCTGAATTCCATTTGCTGTTCTCTCCTGAATCATGAACTGTTCTATCCACCCGCTCTGCGGGTCACTGCGCCACTATAGAGTATTCTATCAGTAATCCCTTCCGATTTGAACAGCCGTCACAAATAATATGATGTTTTTCGCGCATCGGATCACTTTTTCACAAATCCCGCGCAGTCCCCCCGGCTCATGACGACCCGGTATCCCGTTCTGTCAATTCTCAGTTCCATACACCTGCGGCATTCCGCCGCCTCGTCCCCTGTGCATATTTTGCCGTCGTAGAGAAGGTATTTGCCCCGCACGTCCCCCGGTGACAGGTTCGGCATGATCACATTGGCGCCGGCCAGGATCCCCATCTCCCTCCCGAACGGGTGAATGGTTCCGAGCGCCGTCGTCGCGGGAAGAAGGACCTGCGGGTTCATGAGCCGGATCACGGCCAGAAGGATCAGCGTATCCCGCATGCTTCCCGCGCTGCAGTCTTTAAAGGGCGTGTCCCTGTGGGGGATAAAGGGGCCGATTCCGATCATATGAGGGCCCAGTTCCTTCATATACTGAAGGTCCAGGATGATGTGATCGGGAGTCTGGCCGGGCGTTCCGATCATGATGCCGCAGCCGACCTGGTAGCCGATCTCTTTGAGGTCCGAGAGGCAGCGCTTTCTGTTCCCGATACTGAGCCCGGCCGGGTGGAGCAGGCGATAGTGGTCCGGATCCGACGTCTCCTGCCTTAGCAGATACCTGTCCGCACCCGCGTCAAAATAGGCCTGATAGGAAGCTCTCTCCCTCTCCCCGATCGAGAGAGTCACCGCGCAGTCCGCATAGCGCTCCTTGATCCCGGATACGATCTCACAGATCGCGTCATCCGAATAGGCCATGTCTTCGCCGCCCTGAAGGACAAACGTGCGAAAACCAAGCGCGTAGCCCTCCTCACAGCATTCCAGGATCCGCTCTCTGCTGAGCCTGTATCTTGAGGTATTTTTGTTGCTTCTTCGGATCCCGCAGTAGTAGCAGTCATTTCTGCAGTAATTTGTAAACTCGATGAGTCCCCGCAGATACACGTCCCGCCCGTAATACTTCTCTCTCACTTCTCTCGCTTTTTCAAAGAGAATCGCTTCCTCTTCCGTGCACAGAGCATCTGGAAGGCCCGGGCAGAGATTGACACTCCGTGATGGCTCTCTCCGGGACTCTCCGCTTCCTAACACCCCGTAAATCCGAAAAAGCTCTGTAAACTCCTCGCGGCTGAGCGTGCGCTCTTTAGAAAGCTTCTCTATAAGCTCCTTTACTCCTGTCTCCATACGACCTGTAAACTCCTGTCAAGAATTCCCTTCATATAGGCAATGGCAGTTCCGTAATTGGTAAACGGGATCCCCTGGTCCGCGGCGCATTTCATGCGAAAGCGCATCTCCCTCTCATTGAGCATGCAGCCTCCGCAGTGAATGACCATGGCATATCGGCTCAGGTCCTCCGGAAAACCGGTCCCGGAGGAAGTCTCAAAGAGAAGTTTCTTTCCCGTTCTCTTTCTGATCCAGGCGGGGAGCTTTTCGGTCCCAATATCCCCGCACTGGCGATGGTGCGTACAGCCCTCGGAGATCAGGACGATATCTCCGTCCTTCAGGTCATCGATCTTCCTGACGCCCCGGACCGCCGCGTCCAAAAATCCCTTGTACCTGGCCATCAGAATGGAAAAAGATGTGAGCGGGATCCTGTCGGGGACGATCTTCGATACCTCCTCAAACACCTGGCTGTCCGTGATGATAAGCCCCGGCTCATTCCCCGCTCCGCCGTTTTCCCCGCTTCCCAGTCGTCCTATGAGCTCCTCCAGCCTGTCCTCTTTGACGCAGACCGGAATGCCGTCCGCATCGAGGATCCCCCGGATCGTCATCTGCTGCGGAAGGATCAGCCTTCCCTTGGGCGCCGCTTTGTCGATCGGGATTACAAGGACCACTATCTCGGAAGGCCGGATCAGGTCCCCGATGAGGGGCCTCTGGGCCGTCCCCGCGCGGCCGAGCGCGGCAATTCTCTCCTTGAG
>DLYC01000075.1:0-10250 GCA_003447895.1 Lachnospiraceae bacterium
AAGACGGTTCGAGTATGTATATTGAAAGGAACTGCCGCCGATGTTTAACCAGAACAGCTCGGGGTGATCATACAGAACCGCGTTGTATACCCTGCCGAACATTGTCTTGAACGCCTCGCCGCTCGGATCGACCTGCAGAAAGACCGCGTCCCCTTCCTCGGAGGGGTCATCTGAAAGTGCGCAGCTCACGAGGGCGTCGTAGACGAGCCTCTCATCCTCAGACAGAAGCGAGCGGTAATAGCGCCCCGATTCCGAATCAGCGAATTCCGAATCGGCGGACTCCGAGTCAGAGGATTCCGAATCGGAGGCGGCCTGTTCGGAGGATTCCGAATCAGAGGACTCCGAATCATTGGACTCCGGATCGGATGATTCCTGATCAGAGGATTCCGAATCATCGGATTCCGAATCGGCGGACTCCGAACCGGTAGATTCGGAATCGGAGGCCCCGGCTTTTGCTGAGGAAGGCCTGTCCGCACCGACGTAGGTGTGAAGCATGGTTACCGTCAGCAAAACGGTCAGTATAAAAACAGCAAATCGTTCAAATCGCATGGGCAGACCTCCGCTGGTGAAAAATGTATTGACAGTATAGCATGCCGTCCGTCGGAAGTTGTTACCATTTCATGAAATTGTCTGTAAAATCATGAAAGTTTTATACAATTCGATTTTGGCGAAACGGAAGATTTATGGTAAAATAGGGTATAGAAATACAGTATCGAAGGGAGCTCTTTCGCGCGCCGGACACTGTTCGCGGATGACAGTGTTTTGTCAGAAAGGTGGTAATATGGCGCAAAATATCAGTGGCTTAAATGCCAGACGAAGAAGAGCAGTAACGAAGCAGCAGAGGGCAGAACTTAGAAGAAAAGAAATTGAACAGCTGACCATACAGATCAGCATACTGCGCGGGAGGCTTACCCAAGTTACTGAAAAGAGAGATGCGATGGAACTTCCGAACCTGGAAGGAATGAACGTGGAGCATTCGCAGTACGGTCACGGGATCGTGAATGACCAGACGGACGCAGTATTGACGATCGAATACGCGGACGGGGTGCGAAAACAGAAACTTCCGTTTGTGATCGCGAGCGGTTGTGTCAAGGTGAACGACACCGAAGCGACAGAAAGCTGCAAGAGGATTTCCGACCTCGACAATGAACAGGCCAAACTCAGAAAGGAGATTCAGTACAAGGAAAGCTGGATCTCGGATCTCCAGAAAGAAAGCTGAGGATCAGGAAAGTCGAGGGTGCGGAGCCTGCAGGTGCGGGTCGCGCGCAGGGAAGAGACACATGACACGGACAGCACACATTGACAGGCTGTAGGACAGTAACGATCCTGCAGCCTTTTTTTATGAACGGACCGGAATCTTTCAGGAACGGACCGAACCTTTCAGGAGCGAACCGGGATCTTCCCGGCAGGGAACGGTTCCGGGCAGGTCAAGACGGAGGTACACAGGATGATCAGAGACTTTCTGCTCACGGAACAGATCGGGCGGCGCGAAAGAGCGGCACTCTCGCGGCAGGAGAATCCTTCCGCAAAGAGCGTGGAGAAGGCTGTAGACAAGATCCTCCGAAGGGCCTGCGAAAGCCGGGACAGCGGTGTCAGGAAGGACAAGTGGCTCTTTCGGTTTGAAGAAGAGGTGGAAGAGATCTCAGACGCGGTCGGGAGACTGTCGGTAAACGGGCAGTGTGAGAAGGCGCGGGATCTCTGGCGGAAGCTGTATGAATTTGCGGGGGAAACGATGGCGGACAGCTATATGCCCCTGTTTCTCTATATTTTGTACCGGTATGCAAACGCGCTTCTGGATACCGGGGAGACGAAAGAGGCGAAGGAACGGTACAGGGAACTGTGCGACGGGACCGAGCGGCTGATCGGAATCAATAACTCCTATGGGATTCACTGTCTGGAGCGGCTCGCGACGGCAGCACACAGATCCGGAGACAGGGGAGAGGAGGCCGGCGCGCTGGAGAAGATGCGGGTCATCGCCGAGAAGGAATTCGGACACGGAAGCGCGATGGCTTTGTTTGCGGAGAAGTTTGCAAACAGGCTCAGAATCGAAGACGCGGCCAAAGAAATGGGAGAATAAATTGTAATCATCACGATTTTAAGATACAATAGTGTGGATTATTGATTATAATCGGCATAATCAGGAGTTTTTTTAACAGGTCAATGCAGAGGTAAATGCGCATGCAGTTTACAGAGAGTGAAGTACGAGAGATCCTTCACGAAAATGAGATATTGAAGCAGGACCTTCGGGATGCCAGAGAAGAGCTGATCGCGACCGGCAGGCTGTACGACACGATGGTGGCGGGAACCAGGAACCTGCTGATCCTCAGTGACGGCGGAAGCCGGAGCGCAGTCTATGTCTCTCCGAACGTGGAGGAAGTGCTGGGGCTTCCCAGAGAGCTTGTCATGAGTGATATGCGGGAACTTGGCCCGGAATCCGGAGAGATCCCGGATGAGAGCATGTTCGAAGACGGGGATGAAGACCGCTCGGACAGT
This sequence comes from Lachnospiraceae bacterium, assembly GCA_003447895.1. Lineage (GTDB taxonomy): Bacteria > Bacillota > Clostridia > Lachnospirales > Lachnospiraceae > CAG-791. The sequence continues at coordinate 2,494 of DLYC01000075.1, forward strand.
CCTGCCCGCGCATCCGAAGAATATGATGCGGAGAGCGCGCTGGGCAAAATAGTGAGGTCCGACGTCCTTTGTATCGACCGGCGCACCGGGCTTCCCAAGGCCTATCACAGAAGTGTGACCAGAGTTCTAGGCGTGCACGGAATGAAGCGGTACCTGTCTGTCTACATGGACTCTGAGGGCGGGACAGCGGACAACAGCCGCCTGCATGAGCTTCTGCTGGACGGAACAGTCGCGGTGCACAACCGGATGCTCAAGGGAATGTCCCACGATCTTCGCACCCCGCTCAATTCGATCGCGGGATTTGTCATGCTGCTCATGAAAAACGCGGACAATTCCGCGAAAGTAATGGAATACGCGCACCGGATCGGCATGTCCTGCCAGGACCTTCTGGTCATGATCAACCGGATCATGGACCTGAGCGGCACAGACAAGAACAGCGCGGAAGCGGACAAGCGGGAGTTTGCGCTTGGAAAGACGATTGAGGATATCTCTGATGTGATCCGGAATAAGGCCCAGATCAAGCATCAGCAATTTGAAGTCCGGACGACCGGGATCGAGCACGATATTTTTATCGGAGACCGGATCAGGATCACGGATGTCCTGATGAATCTTCTCAACAACGCGGTTCAGTATACACCTGAGGCAGGTGAGATCTCTCTGACAGTGACCGGACGGCCGGATGATGATCCGGCGTACAGAGAGATCTCCTTCGAGATCCGGGATAACGGGATCGGAATGAGCAGCGAGCTTCAGAAGCGCCTCTTTGACAATTCGACGCGGTTTGACAGGATCCCCGGCATGGCGGGCTCCGGCGTCGGGATCGCGATGGCGAGAAAGTTTGTGGCGCAGATGGGCGGAACGATCTCCGTGCAGAGCACACTGGGGCAGGGGACGACCTTCTTCGTCGGGCTCAGGCTCCGGACGGTCGGACACTCCGAGGACGGATTCTGGAGAGAGCACGGCGTCACAAGGATGCTTGTGGTCGGTGAGAAAATGAATGAAGCATCCCGGATCTGTGACCTTTTGAGGGAGACAGGGCTGGATGCGGAATACACAGCGAGCGGATACGGCGCGCTGCAGATGATCGAGAAGTCCAGGGCTGAGGAGCGGAATTTTGACCTGCTGCTTTTGGACAGAGATATACAGGATATGATCTATACGGAGATTGCCAAGGCGGTCCGTGAAATGTCATGGGAGAAGACGCCGGCGATCATTCTGATGTCGGATAAGGCGGAGCACTTCACGCAGAACGTGCACAAGGCAGGGATTGCGGCGATCATGCCCAAGCCCTTCTTCTACTCCACGTTCAGGCAGATCGTCGGAGAACTGGATCTGGAAAGAAGCGGAGAAGGAGGCGCCGTCGGGCATCCCGAGGCCAATCCTCTGGGAGGACTCCGGTTCCTTGTCGCAGAGGACAACCGGATCAACGCGGACGTCCTCAAGGAGCTTTTGGAAGTGGAGGGCGCCCGATGTGAGATCGCGGGAAACGGCAAGGCGGCGGTAGCCATGTTCCGAAACTCCAGGGCCGGTTATTATGACATGATCCTGATGGATATCCGGATGCCTTTGCTGGACGGCTATGGGGCGACGGAAGAGATCCGAAAGCTCCCCCGCGCGGACGCGGCCGCCATTCCGATCCTCGCGATGACGGCCGATACCATGGAGGAGGACGTGGAGAGATCCTTCGCCTGCGGCATGGATGCCCATATCCCCAAGCCGCTCGACATTAAAGTCCTGAACCAGGAAGTGATGAAGCTGCGCAGAAAATGAGGGGATACAAGTGAAGCGTGCCTTCGCGCAATGCGCTTCGGCATGGAGGTAAAGAATGGAACTGGAACGGATTGCTTCTGACCTTTACAGGGGGTTCCCCGCAAATGCCGATAAGCTTGCCAGGGAGATGGAACGCCTGCGGACGCTCCTTGAAGAGACAGGCGCGGCTGTGATGATGGAGATCGAGAAGGAGAAGTACCGAAAGGAAAAGGACTCCGAAAAGATCAAAGAGTACCGGAAGATCTATCGCGCAGTGCGCAGAGAACTTGACAGCCTCGATTCCTGCACAAGCCGGTTCAGCCAGGAACAGAGCCTCATGAAGTCGGCGAGAGAGAGCGGCGCGCAGGGGAGGATCGACTACGACGCGTACAGGGTGGATGAGACCGTGCCGTATACGCTGGACAGCGTCCTCACCAATAAAAAGCCGTCGGCCTTCTCCATCTACGGCCAAAAGATCGAGGCGGACAGCTGGAAAGAGATGCTCCTTCAGGTATGTGCCTATCTCAACAGGATGAACCCCATGCTGTTCGCGAGCCTGGAATCGGATCCGGACCTGCAGGGGAGAAAAAGACCGTACTTCTCCGCAGACGGAGCGGGACTGGATACGCCTGCCAAGATCCCGGACGCGGATCTGTATGTGGAGACGCACTTCAGCGCGCGCTACTTCAAGAAGATGATCTCGAAACTCCTTCAGAAGTACAATATTTCGGAAGAAGCGGTCCTGATCTACCTCAAAAAGGACTTTACGGCTCTCCATGAGGAGTCGGCGCGGACAAGAACTGCCGCCCGTACAGTGGAACCGTCTGAGGAAACTGTATCAGAACAGCAGCTCAGCTTTTCGTTTGACAGCGAGGGAAACTGGAACGGGTAAGACACATGCGCGCGCAGAATGATAATGTGGAAGAGGAATCTTATCTATGAATCGATTGATCAGTGGTGCGGGACTTTTAAAAAGTTTTGTGGACACACCGGATGTTGACATTACGACGATCGAACCTTCAGATCTGACACCGAGTGCCCTGGAAAACTTTTTGAAGAGTCTGGCACCGTCTCTGCAGGATCTGGCCTTCAACCTTGTGGCGGCTCTGATCCTGTTTGCGGTCGGCCGAAGGCTGATCGCTTTTTTATTGAAACTTCTGAATAAGTTTCTGGGACACACGGGACTTGACGTGGGCGTCAGCAAGTTTTTGATGTCGGCGGCGAGAGTGCTTCTCTACGTGCTTCTGATCTTTATGGTGGTGGCACAGCTGGGCGTCAATACCGCGTCGATCGTCACTATACTCGGAACTGCCGGACTGGCGATCAGTATGTCCCTGCAGGGAAGCCTGTCCAATGTGGCGGGCGGCATCCTGATCCTCCTGATGAAGCCGTTTAAGGTGGGAGACTATGTGAGCACCAAGTACGGCGACGGGACGGTGCAGGTGATCGGCCTCGTCTACACAACACTGACGACGCTGGACAACCGGACCCTGACGATCCCCAACGGGGATCTCTCCAATTCCGCGGTATTCGACGCGTCGGCGATGGCGGAGCGGCGCCTGGATATCCAGGTCGGGATCAGTTACGGCTCAGATCTCCTAAAGGCCAAACAGGTTATGGAGCAGGTCTACCGGGACTGCCCCTACATACTGGCGGACAAGGAAGTCAATGTGCATGTGGCAAGCCTCGGGGACAGCGCCGTGATCCTGGAGGCCTTCGGCTGGGTTTCCGGATCCCACTATCTGAGCGCTAAATGGAGCATCACGGAAAAGATCAAACTCCGCTTCGATGAAGAGGGCATCGCGATCCCCTTCCCGCAGATGGACGTGCACCTGGATGCCGGCGCGGAGAGCCGGTCCTGAAGTTCGCCGGAATTAACTGAAAAAACAAGCGGAAATTATAAAATTTTTATAAAAAAATCTTAAGAAAATCCAAAATCCGACATTTTTACTGTGTGCATGATAAAATATCAATGTTTTGACAAAAAAGACGTTGGAAAAGCAGGAAGAATGGAGGATTTGATGAAAAAGCGGATACTTTCCCTCTGTCTGATGATGGCGGTCGCGGTCTCAGCCGGTTCGGTGCCGGGCATGACAGCGATGGCTTCTGAGTTTGCCGGAGAGGGAGCAACCACAGAAGAAATGCAGGAAGATACGGAGAACGCAAGCGAGCAGGAAGGCTATCTGGCACCGTCAGAATGGGCCACACCGGTTTCTCCGGATCAGACAACGGGGACGACGGAGAAAGAGGTCGTCACGGATGCGGCAGGTCAGGTGATCACGCCGGATACGGCGCAGGCTATTGAGAACGCAGATGTTGGGCTCACGAATCTGGAAAAGGCGGTGGACGGCGAGGCGGAAGCAGCCGGTATTGCCGACGGAGCCGGGGAATCGTTAGTGGCGCCCGAAGATGCGGGAAGCCTTGAGATGGACAAGAGCACGATCGGAGCCGCGTTTGACAGCACTTATCAGTTTGTGAAAGAGGATGCGATCGTCTATCTGTCAGAGGCGGCCGTGATCAAGGCAGAGCCCTCAGATGACGCAGAGGACATGGCATCTTTGGAAAAATATACAGCGGTCCACCTCACCGGAAGCAGCGACGCCAAGTACTGGGAAGTCAGAGTCGGCGGACAGATCGGCTATATCGACAGCGCCGTGATCCTCAGGGAAGCTTCGGAAGTGGCGGCTCTCAAAGAGGATGACGCCCGAAAGGAAGAGACAGAGGCCGAGAGCAAAAAAGAGCAGGAGGAAGTGATCGTAGAGAAAGCTTCCGAGGCGAAGGAAGAGTGGACACAGGTCGTTAAGGAGACCCGGAGAGAGGAACTGGCAAACCAGACCCGAAGCCTGAACTGGAGCGGCCCGGTCCTTAGCCGCAGCAAGGGCTCCGTATACGGTCCCTCCGGGAAAGAGACCTATTATAATCTCAACATGAGCGGCTGCGTGAGAAACATGAACCGCAGAGGATACTACTACGAAGTCTGGGTCAGAAATGACGGCTGTAAGATGTTCGGAGACTATATCATGTGCGCGGCAAATCTCGGCGTACATCCCTTTGGCTCGCTCGTCGAATGCAGTCTTGGTACCTGCATTGTTGTTGATACCGGCGGGTTTGCAGCGGGCAATCCCAACCAGCTTGACATAGCAGTGACCTGGTGACAGAAGACTTTGCGGGGGAATCTCTGCAAGAGGGCTATGTGATGGAGAAGATCAGGGAGAAGGAATACAGCTTTACGACCGGCCAGTTCGCGCGGCTTGACAAAAGTTACAGAAAGCACTGCGGTCCGACGGCAGTACTGAACCTGGTCTATACACTGGCAGGCGCGGAAGGAAGACCGGTGCCGGAAAAGCCGGAGGACAACTTCCGTCGTATTGCGGGGATCGGAAGACGAAGGCTCATCTATCTGAACACGGATTTTATGAAGATCTTCGGCGGAACGTCAGATTTTCTCGCGCCGTTTTTCATCCGGTCGGCCCTCAAGGCGTACGGCATCGAGGGGTATAAGGTGAGAGGCCCTTTTCCCGCGACGAGGCGGCGGATCTGTAAGGAACTGGACAACGGGGCAATTCTGTACCTTGAGGTTCACAGGCATCCGATCTACGGAAATCACCACATGCTGTGCTACGGATATGAGAAGAGAGACGGGAAGCTGATGCTCCGGGTGGCGGACGGCTGGGTGACAAGGATCCACGAGCTTCCGGCCGGGGAGGAACTGTTCTCGCTCTGCACTTCGATTACACGTGCACGCAAATAAAATGTTTAAAAAACTTTACAAAATGTTACAAAAATGTTATGATTGAAATCAGTTAAATAGTAACTGGCAACCGGAGGAAATGTAACATGATGTATACAGAACTCTATAGTTTCGAGGGGACTGCAGCAACAGACGCCAAGAAGACAGCTCACATCCTTGAAAAGGCGATGCCCGATAAGGATAAACTGCCGCGCGTCAGGAGCAGTAAAATTGAAACTATCGGCAGTTTCCTTCAGAACCTCGCCCCGAAGAAGCCTCATACAGGCAAATAACAGGCGATGACACAAAAAAGAGCGCTCAGCGCTCTTTTTTTGTTGCGGCGACCCGACGGATCTGTATTATAATATGAACATTACCGTACGTATTTGTATCGGAAAATTACGGGGGAAGAACAATGGAGATGAAATATTGCATGCACTGCGGTCACAGGCTGGATGAAAAGTACCTGATGGGAGAGGGGATGGTCCCTTACTGCCCTGAGTGTGAAGAGTTCCGATTCCCTGTCTACAATACGGCGGTCAGTATGATCGTCATGAATAAGGAACTGGATAAGGTACTTCTGATCAAGCAGTACGGCCGGGACTCCTACATTCTTGTGGCAGGCTATGTCAACAAGGGGGAGGACGCGGAAGACGCCGTCCGCCGGGAAGTCCGGGAGGAGATGGGCCTGGACGTTCTGGAGTGCCACTTCAACCGAAGTCACTATTTTGCCCCCTCCAATACGCTGATGCTGAACTTCACGGCGATCGTGGAGACGAGTGACGCGCACCCGAACGCGGAGGTTGACGCCTACAAGTGGTTCAGCGTCGAAGAGGCCCGGGCGAACATCCGGGAGAAGTCGCTGGCGCAGGCTTTCCTCAACGGATTCTTCGACGGGGAGTACCACTTCTGATCACAGCGTCTCCTCTCTGGCCCGCTTCCGGATCTCGCGGGGCGTGTCGCCGTACAGCTCCTTGAACATGCGGCTGAAGAGTTTATAATTGCTGAAGCCGTGCTTGTCCAAAATCTCGAGCACGGGTTCGTCCGTAGTGCAGATATCGTGATAAATGTGGCTCAGGCGCACATGGTTTACGTGCTGCGTGAAAGGGATCCCGATATTTTGGCGGAACATGCGGCTGAAGTAATCGCTGTTGAGACCAAAGACGGTCGAGATCTGCTCCAGAGAGAGCGGTTCCATATAGTGTTTGTCGATGTAGGATACGATCTCCTTGATGCGAAGCTGATTTCGGCTTGGCTCAGGGAGATCTTCTTTGTACAAAGGAATCGAGAAATCCTTGATCAGGCGGTACAGGATGTCCAGCGCAATGGACTGCGTGGCGATCATGACGCCCTTGGGCTGCTTGAGGTGCAGTGTCACGAGGTCCTTGAGCCGGTCACAGATCGCGAGGTAGGCCGGGACCAGTTCATTTGTGAGCTCGGCGCGGCTGCAGATGATCTGGAAGTTTCGCTTGTTGCCCATGAGGCGCTGTATGAGGTCGTCATCGATCCGAAGGACGACCATCATGTAGGAGTGGGTGCACCGGGCTTCATGGATCTGATTGGTATCGATCGCGATGAATTCCCCCGGAACGAGTTTGTGCTCTGCCCCTTCCAGAAAGAAGCTTGCGTTTCCGTTCAAAATATAGACCAGTTCCAGCGAATTATGCCAGTGGGCGGGCAGATACTCGCCGGTGGTCCTGTACTCCACCAGGATTCCCTGTTCGCGGATATCATAGTTCTGCATATAGATATTGTCAGGCATGGATGTTACCTCCGAATTAACAGTACAAATTTATCATCATCCCTTTTTTTGCGCAAGAAATTATTCGTTCTTCAGATTGCAATCGGCAGGGCACTGTGATATTCTTAACTAAATATTACGATATAATTAATCGAAATATCAATATATTGGCGGTCGCACATCAAAGTAAGGCTTCGGGAATCTTGAGTCTTATTTTGATTTTTTTTGCCTCAAATCAGAAAAAGGCGGACATAATTTACTTTGACAGTAAAGAAACGAACGGGATGGAGGACAATGCAATGAAGAGAATGAAGAAGCTCCTCGCAGTGATTCTGACTGCGTCTATGCTGCTGGGGAATACCGGCCCGGCATACGCGGCAGAAACCATGGGCGGCAGCACTGAGGAGATCGCGGCTGAAGAGCAGCGCAGCGATTCCGGCTCAGGGCAGGAAGCCGCATCTACACAGGAGTATGTGCCGGAGGATACAGCCGGGGACGGTGGAACAGAAGATGCTAAAGAGGCAGAGGCCATTCCGG
>DLYC01000075.1:10306-16534 GCA_003447895.1 Lachnospiraceae bacterium
CTAAAGAGGCAGAGGCCATTCCGGCCAAAGAAGCGGAAGCCGGTGAGACAGATGAGGCGGGCGCAGAAGATTCTGCGGCGGCCGCTGTTACTGTGCCCGAGGAAGAGCCGGCAGCGGAGGCAGCCACTGAGAAAGAGGCGGCCGAGGAGGAGAAGTTCACAGAAGGGGAACTCACCTGCAAGGGCTCCGGCTACTCTGTGACGATGACTTACGACGCGGACGCGAAGATTCCCGCGGACGCGAAGCTCAAGGTCAGAGAGATCAAAAAGGGAACGCCCGAATATGAATCGTATCTGTCCGGTGCAGAAGCGGTGTCGGATAAAGGCGTGGCGGAAGCTCGCTTTTTTGACATCACGATCTGGGCGGGAGGAAAGGAAGTCCAGCCGCAGAGCGCTGTCAGAGTAAACATTACCTATAATAATGCGATTGAAGTGGCGGACGAGGGCGAAGTGCAGGCGATGCACTTTGAAGATAAGAACGCTGAGCCCGAAGTGCTCGCCACAGATACAAACAACGGCAGCGAAGTGAGCGAAATCGCTTTCGACGCTGAGTCCTTCTCCGTTTACGGTATTATCTATACGGTAGACTTTACTTACGGCGGATTTACCTTCTCCATGCCCGGCGAAGGCAGCATCCTCCTTAGTGACCTGGCAGAGAGACTGGGCCTTTATGAGACGGATCTTGACAAGGCATTCGACGTCAGAAATGTGAGTGATGTAACATTTACCTCGAATGATTTGCTGAAAATAGAGGAGCAGGCGGACGGAGACCGGCTGCTTACAAGCCTTGCGCCTTTTACAACGGAAGAGACGCTCACTGTCGTCATGAAGGACGGAGTGAAGTTTGTGATCGAGGTCACAGATGCCCAGGAGAGCAGCAATCTGGTGGATTTTCTTGCAAACGCTGTGATCACGGGCGCGACACAGACAGACGACGGGAAATATCAGGTTGAAGCGGGGAAAGAGTACAATATCATACTCAGCTTTGCGGAGAGTTCTGCGCATCAGTTCAACAATCAGGCGACCCTGACTTACTCGATGCCCGATGGCTTAACGATCCTGTCGCGGCAGACCGGCGAACTGAAGGTCAATATCGTCTACAAGGGAAGAACATATCAGGTTGACGCAACTTATGATCTTGGTACGGACGGAAATCTTCAGATCAAGTTTGATGAGAGCGATCCGGATTTCCATCACTTGGAAAACACTACCAATGTGAGCTTCCGTTTCTCTTATAACGGTGCCTTTGACGGAACAGAGGATAAGATCCGTTTCTCGGAAGATCTTGAGAGAGACATTGAATTTGAGCAGCCGGATCCGGGGCAGGCGTATGTGTCCAAGAGCGGTACCTTTGATGAGAAGACAGGCAAATTTAACTATACGATCACCGTGGAGGCAACCGGGGACATCACAAACGTCAATGTCAAAGACGTCATTTCCGGCAATGCGCTGATCTTTAACAATGATGTGCGCGTGACCGGAAACAGCAGCCCTTACACGGATAACCATGCGGCGAGCGGTTTCGACTATACCTTTGCCTCCATGCAGGAAGGCGAGGTCATTACGATCACCTACAGCGCTTCCGTGGACTTTTCAAAGGACGATGACAAGGACGGAAAAATCTCCGTTGACCAGACAAAGAACACGGCTACTGTAAAGCCCGAGGACGGAGAACCGCACAATTCCGAATACTCCCACGAGATCGCGTTTAGGACGACCAAAAAATCGAACGGATCGGCTGCCGGCATTACGGCGGACGGCGACAAGATCTATGAGTGGAAGATCACGTATAACGAGCTCAGGCTGGCCCCTGCCGCCGGCATCACGATCAAAGATACGATCGCAGCCGATTCGACCGATTATATGAAATACTACGGCGATGGGCTCAGTATCGACGTAATTGACAATAACGGCAATATAGTTGATACAAGGATCGTCCCTTACAGCGAGCTTGAGAACTACAGCGATTCTACCTGGACCTATAAGATCCCCGAGGGAGATACGCAGCCGTATATGTACGAGATTACCTATTATACGGTTGTCGACATGGAAGAGGTTGAGGGTACAGGAAACACCGTTACTGTAAGTAACGATGCCAACGGCTCCGGCGGCAGCGTAGATGTGACGCCTGAGAATGTGATCTCGGTCACCAAGGCTGTGGACAGCTTTACCACAGAGGAGGTCAACTGGACGGTCACGCTCGGCGTACCTGAAAATGGATTGACACAGGCGGTCGTGACGGATTCCGTGCCGAGGATCTGGCTCTTTGAAAGGAACATCTATGATCTCTATAAAGACGGTTCCCTGGAAATCACCGGTCTTCTTGACGGGGAATCCTATACGGTGGATACCGACACCACGGGACAGGTCAAGATTACATTCTATCAGGATCCCGGAAAGAGAATTTCGGGACTCAAGGCTGCACCGGGCGGACATACGATCACAGTCAAGCTGACGACCCTGGTGGATCAGGATTGGCTGCATAAGGGCTACGAGACCGGCGCCTATGAACAGAATCACACAAACACTGTGAATTTCAACGGGAAAACCACGACGGCCACAGTAACATTTGGCGAACCCGGCATTGAGAAAGAGGGCGAAGCCCTTAAAGATAATGAAGGGAATGTGACGGGGCTGAAATATACAGTTGTAATGGCCGGTGTTTCCGACGTACCTGTGAGTATTCTTGATACTTTTGACACAAGTATTCTGGAAGTGGATACTTCAAAGGCGTCCGAGTGGGATCATATGAAGATCTGGGGAGGAAATCAGTATTATCAGGGCTCCGGTAAAATGCCGATTTCCTACACGGATACCGGTGACGGCATTATCCTGACAGCGGATTCTGTGCCGATGCAGGAGGACGGTTCCTATTATCCTTATTATAAGATCATTTATTATTTGAAAGTCAAAGATGGTGTGGATCTGAGTGCGCTGGCTATAGCAAACGGCGGCGAGTACGATGTGGACAATACCGCCAAATGGGGCGACCATCAGTCAGACTTTACTTATAAAGTCGAGTATGATTACCTGGATAAGAAACTCCTCAACGAGGGCGAACTCGGAGGGACGAGCCGCACAGCGAAATACCAGATCGTCTTCAATCCGTCAGGGGCATCACTGAATGACGGAGAGAATATGACCATGACGGATGTGCTCAGCGCAAACCTGAGCATTGACTACAGCTCGATCAAAATATTGACGGAGCCTGTCGGAGAATCTGTCGCCTATAGTCTGAGCGGCGGGGAAGGCGGAACGACCGTTGCGACATACACCATTCCCGATTCGACCAAAGTGACCGTCACCTACGAGGCCAATGTCAGGGGGGATGGCAGTCAGACGATCGTCAACAAGGTAAGTGTCAATGACAGGGACGAGACGGTTGAGAATACAAAGTCTTACGGTTCTGCATCGGAAGGCGAAGGCGCGCAGGCAAGCTTTACGATCGTCAAGGTTGATGGCTACGATGCGAACAAAAAGCTGCAGGGCGTTAAATTTAAGGTCTTCTGTGAGAATCCGGACGTGGACTTCGGCGGCGGCGTAAAGGAACTCAACCTTGTAACGGACGAGAACGGTGAGATCACGCTCGACGGCGATACGTATACTTTCTATTTTGACGAGATCTACCATGTACAGGAAGTGGAGGCGCCGGAGGATTACGGAACAATAAGCTTCGACTATCTGGTCACGTTGACCAATGAAATGAAAAAGGTCGATTACGGCCATTACATCTACTATTACTCCGATTCCATGCAGATCAAGAACTGGCCTCTGGAAGGTCTTGTCGTAGAAAAGCAGGTTGAGAGCGATGAGGAGGCGGATAAGGACCGCTACTACAATTTCAGAATTTCCATTCTGAACGATGACGGAAGAGTCAACACGGACTTTAATGAGAAGAGCGGAGACGACGAGTTTGTAAACGGTGTCACCGAATTCAGATTAAAAAATAAAGAACAGAAAATGTTCTGGGGCTTTGATAAGGGCACTAAGTACAAAGTCGAGGAGATCTTTACGGACGAGGAAGGAAATGAGTTCACCACAACCGTTTCCTATGACGTATTTGACGAAGAAGGACAGGTCATCGAGCACAAGATTGAGCGTGGACTAAGCCATACCGGCACACTGACTCAGGAGGATGAAGTCATCGTATTTACCAATACGAGGGCAAGCAACGGCTCCCTGAAGCTGAAGAAGCAGGTCACAGTAGACGGAGCATCAACTACAGGAAAACTTGCGGACGGAATTTATGAGTTCACGATCACAGGCCCCGGAGAAGACGGAGAAGTCTCGAAGAAAGTAAAGATCACTGTGACAAACGGCGTGGCAGTATCCGCAACCATTGACGGAGAAGCGGCAGCTCTTGGCAGCGACGGTTACGTCGAAGTGACAGACCTTGAAGCCGGCGAATACACGATCAACGAGACAGCACCCACAAACGGCACGTCGCTTGTCGGTGACAATGACAAGAAGGTCACGGTAGTGGCCGGCGAGACCGGGGAGGACGTCTCTGCGAAGGCAGAGTTCACCAACAACATTGATACCGGTTCTCTGAAGATCAAGAAGAACGTGACGGTGGACGGGCAGCCGACCACCGGAAGAGAAGCGGACGGAGCTTACACATTTGAAGTTAAGAATGCAGCGGATACTTCTGCTGAGACCAAGACGATCACGATTACGATCGAAAATGGTGCTTCCGGTGAAGTACAGGTGGATGGTCTTGTTCCCGGAACTTATATCGTAAGTGAGCAGACGGGGACGAATCCCGCAGGAATGGTACTGGTCACGGACAATGATCTGGAGATCGTAGTCACGGCAGATGAGACTGCGGAAGTTCCTACAGCCGAGTTCACCAACAATAAGCCCGGTACAACTACCTTTGAGAAGAAGATCCGGGACACCAATGACTCTACGGGCGTTACGAGCACCTGGCAGGACAGCGCCGACTACGATATCGGCGATGCGGTTCCTTATAAGCTGACGGCGACGCTGGCCAAGGATGTGAGCAGCTATAAGAGCTACACGATCCAGTTCGAGGATCAGATGGAAGAATCGCTCACCTTTAACAGAGTCACGCAGGTTCTCCTGACAAAGAAGGACAAAAGCACGCAGGATATCACGCTTGATTGTGTATTCACTCCTTCCACAGGCGGACACAGATTCACCGTAACCACAGGTTGGGGAAGAAACTACAGTGAAGAACGCATGCCGATCAGCGAGCAGCTGGACGGTGCTACCGTTGAAGTGTTCTTCACAGCGACGCTGAACGATGATGCAAAGATCGGATCCGATGGAAATGTCAATGCAGCGCGTCTGCGCTACAGCAACAATCCGAGCAGCGCTGATGATTTCGACACAACCGAATGGGACTATGTCATTGCTTTCACCTACAAGCTTGACATCAACAAGGTAGACCAGGAAGGCGAGGCACTGGAAGGTGCGGAGTTCAAACTGGAGAAAAAGCTGGCAGACGGAACAACAGAAGAGATCACACTGAGCAGGGAAGGCAATGTCTTCACAGGCACCGGTCTGGATGACGGCGATTACGTGCTCACGGAGACTACTGTACCTACCGGATATAAGCAGATCGATCCGATCGGGTTTACAGTAACTGCAGACCATAATGTTACGTGGAATTACACTTCCGCCGATCTGAATTTTGACGAAGAGACCCGCACTGCAATTCTGACGGCTCTCACGGGCGAGACCGACAGCGGCGACCTGGAGTTTGCGGAACCGCAGAGCCTTGAAGGTCTTGTGGGAACAGTGACGAACCAGGGAATCGGTTCCCTGAAGATCAAGAAGAACGTGACGGTGAACGGAGAAGCTACTACCGGACAGGAAGCGGACGGAACGTATGAATTTACGGTCACGGGACCTTCCGATGCGGCAGAAGCGGAGAAGGCCACAAAGGCTGTGACGATCACCGTGACGAACGGTGCAGCCGCATCCGCAACAGTGGATGACGAAACTGTTGAACTTGACGACGAGGGATTTGTCGAAGTGGCAGGCCTCAAAGTGGGTGAGTACACCGTTACTGAGGCAGCGCCTGAAAACGGAACGGTCCTTGTCGGAGACAACAATGTGAAGGTAACCGTTACGTCAGACACTACTGCGGAAGTACCTTCGGTCGAGTTCACAAACAACAAACCCGGTACTCCGGAATTCGAGAAGAAGATCCGGGATACCAATGACACAACAGGCGAAACGAGCGGCTGGCAGGACAGCGCCG
>DLYC01000283.1:0-665 GCA_003447895.1 Lachnospiraceae bacterium
CAGCGCTCACCTACCGCAAATATATAGCAGGCGAACCGGTGGAAACAGCACCGGCACCGGGACCGCTTCTCAGAGCGGAAACCGCAGTTACAGGCCTGCTCGAAAAAACAAGAAAAAAAACAGTCGTCCGGTAAGGACCCAACAAATCTTTGTTTATAAGAAAGGCGGTACAATATGGATTTCTTAGTTAAATTTGCATCTGCATTCATGAGTGTCTTCCAGGCAGGCGGAGAAAACTTCGTAAGCTGGGTAACCGGCATCATCCCGACCATCCTGATGCTCCTGGTCATGATGAACGCGATCATCGCCCTGATCGGAGATGAGAGGATCGAAGCAGTCGGAAAGGTCTGCACAAGCAACCCGATCCTCCGCTACGCGGTACTTCCCTGGGTCAGCGCATTCATGCTCGGAAACCCGATGGCCCTCTCCATGGGCAAGTTCATGCCGGAATTCTACAAGCCCAGCTACTACGCAGCAGCAAGTTATCACTGCCACACAAACAGCGGTATTTTCCCTCACATCAACCCCTCCGAGATCATGATCTACCTCGGAATCGCGCAGGGTCTCACCGAACTGGGACTTGATTCCACACTCCTGGCTCTCCGCTACATGCTGGTCGGCTTCATCGCCAACTTCATCTCCGGATGGGCAACAGACTTCACAAC
>DLYC01000283.1:782-6310 GCA_003447895.1 Lachnospiraceae bacterium
TCAGTTTTTTGGCAAAAGATCGTAAGCATTCATTTAGCAGAACAATATCAGAGTAAGAAGACATATCCAGATCAGAGGAGGAAAATAAAATGGCAGAATATCGTGCAATTCGTGTAGAAAAAGGTTCAGGCGGTTTTGGCGGCCCTCTCACAATCCAGGGCACAGAGCAGAAAAACAAAGTTATGTATATCACAGGCGGCGGCGTCGCTCCCGAGATCCTTAACAAGATCGTTGAGCTCTCCGGACTTGAGCCCGTAAACGGATTTAAGACCAGCTGCCCCGAGGAAGAACTTGCACTGGTGATCATCGACTGCGGCGGAACCCTTCGCTGCGGACTGTATCCCAAGAAGCGCATCCCTACCATCAACATCAATCCTGTAGGAAAGGCCGGCCCGCTGGCTCAGTTCATCAAAGAAGACATCTACGTATCCGGCGTAACCAATGCCACGATCAGCCTTGCGGACGGTTCCGCGGCACCTGTTGAGGCGGCTCCGGCAGAGGCGGCTCCGGCAGAAGAGAAGAAGGGCATCGACACCAGCAAGAAGCTCTCCGAGCAGATGGCTGAGAACGGAAAGGGCAACATTCTGGCAAAGATCGGCCTTGGCGCAGGTAAAGTCGTAGCGACCTTCAACCAGGCAGCCCGTGATGCGGTCCAGACCTGCATCGGCACCCTGATCCCCTTCATGGCATTTGTCTCCCTGCTGATCGGTATCATCAACGGAACAGGCTTCGGTACATTCTTCTCCAAGCTCCTGCAGCCCCTGCTCGGTAATGTCTTCGGACTTCTGATCCTCGGTGTCATCTGCGCGATCCCCGGTCTGTCCGCGATCCTGGGCCCCGGCGCTGTTATCTCCCAGATCCTCGGTTCCATCATGGGTGCTGAGATCGCAGCCGGAAGAATTTCTCCCAGCCTTGCACTGGTCGGCCTGTTCGCACTGAACTGCCACGCAGCCTGCGACTTCATCCCTGTAGGACTTGGTCTTGCGGAAGCAGAGACAGAGACCGTTGAGGTCGGTGTTGTATCGGTCATGTACTCCCGTTTCATCACCAGCTGGATCCGCGTTCTTCTGGCAGTCGTCTTCAGCATCGGCCTTTACGCCGCAGCATAAGAAGTCTTTGGCAGAAGTCAGAGTGAAATAGTATAATAGAGTCAGATCATTCCAAAGTTCAGAATATTTTCATACTCAGGAGGGTAATTCAATGAAGGTCATTTACGAAAACCAGGTTAAAGCAAGCGGTATTGCAGTTGAGGAATTTAAGGACGCAGGCATGTTCATCATCTTCGGAGAGAATGCTCCTGAGGAGATCAAGGACTACTGCTACAGCGTAAGCGTCAATCCCATCAACGGAGAGATCGCAGCAGGTCAGTACGTTGACATCGACGGGCAGGAATACAAGATCACCTGCGTCGGCTATGAAGCTCCCATCACCTTAAAGGGACTTGGACACTGCACATTCAACTTCAGCGGCGCCACCGAGGCAGAGCTTCCCGGCACTATCTACTGCGAGGCGAAGCCCATGCCGGAGATCAAGATCGGTTCTGTGATCAGGATCATCGAGAAGTGATTATCAGGAAGTGATCATTGGACAAAACCTTTCATAAAAGTGACAGGAAAAGAGCCTGGGGAATCGAAGGATCCCTCGGGCTCTTTTCCGTGGTTTATGAAGATAGTATAATAGCAGTCGAAAGACCCTTCTGCCAAAAAACAGTATTTTGACAGGATGCGGAAAGTGGGAAAGACAAACGCGGGGGAACAGATCATGCACGAAATGGGAATCATACTTCACATAGCGAAGATGCTCGATGAGACGGCACAGGAGCAGCACCTGACGAAGATCGGCTCCGTGACGCTCGAAGTCGGCGAGGTATCCGGCATCATGACCGATCTGTTCGTCGACTGCTGGAATTACTTCAAGGTAAAGCATCCGGTCCTTGCAGAGTCCGAGCTGCGGCTCGTGACGATTCCCGCGGTGACTTTCTGCGGAAACTGCAACAGGACCTACGAGACCGTCCGGTACGGCAAGGAATGCCCCTACTGCCACAGCGGCGAGACCTGGCTTGTGGACGGAAACCAATGCGTGATCAAGGAAATTGAGGCGGAGTGCGAGGAGGACGAGGACTTCGGGGAAGAGTACGAAGACGAAAATCCGCAGGAATAAAAACAGCGGCCGCGAGGCCGCTGTCGGACAGGAGAAAAGGTCATTTTTCGAAGAGAAATCTGATTCGGAATACAGGCTTTTCCTTTTCGCCAAAGAGGCAGAAGGCGTCCTCCGACGCGGCATATTCGACGGACAGGCAATCGCCAAGCTGCGCCTCCCCGATATGCTCCGAGACCAGGCCGGTGATCCGGGCCTGCCGCAGGTCATGAGGCATCAGATCGAGCGCCAGGTCGTAGTACCTGGCGTTATTCATGTGTCCGTTCAGATCGACATAGCTGTAGGGAACGGTAAAGGAGATCTGATCCCGCATCTCCTCTTTGCGCAGCCTTCCGGGCAGAGAGAGCTCGTTTCCGGTGACGGTCTCCTTGATATAAATATCGTGGGTCTCGGGGAAGACGATCCCGCGGGTCTCCTGATCGATCAGGACCCAAAGCGAAGAGGCATCAAGAAGGACCTTCCCGTTTGTGTCCACAAGGCGGAAATAGCGGGGGAAATACAGATGCATAGTCTTTCCCGGCCAGGACAGGAGCGTGACCTTCTCATCATATTCCGGCAGACGGTTAAACTTCACATTATACTGCGTCACTGCCCAGAGAAGCCCCTGGTCCAGGGTTTTCTCCCTCGTCACACCAAGTTCGATGGTGTGCGCAATCGCGGCCTCCTGAAGGCGCGTGAACAGAGTGGACAGGCGCATCCTGCGCGACATGTCCACATCAGAGGAGAGCAGCTGAAAATCCTGTCTGTAAATGCTCATGGAGCCTCCTTCGAAATCCGGCGGGGTTGATCGGGTCAAAACTTCCGGTTGATCCTCTTTTCAAAGGCGTTCACGACGTCTCCGAAGGTCGACATTTTCGACCACTGTCTCTGGGGGATCTTGACATCAAAGCGCGCCTCGAGGCGGCAGATGATCAGGGTAAAGCCCATGGAATCAATGGCGGTATCGGTGTTGATAACAGTGTCCTCGTAGATCGGCGTGCCCTCCATGTCGGGGATGCACTCATAGATCACTTCTTTGCAGGTCGCGGCAATCTGTTTTCTGTCCATGGCGAAAATTCCTTTCCGGATTTTTAAAGGGCAGGCTTCGCGGCGCGGGAAGAACTCGCACGGTGAGCCCCGGGCTTTTCGGGAAGCCGACTGCTTGATATGCTTATTATATCCGCAATTGCGCTTTCTGTCATCAGAGGTCAAAAGAAGGTTGCGGGAAGCCGGCAGCCGGATGGAAACCCGAAGAAAGGCGTGGAAAGTCTTCCGGCTCGATGCGGCGACGGCGACGAACAGCTTCTTCTACGATGTGGGTTTCGGCGTCGAGGGCACGATTCCGGCCGTCATCCTGGAAATTCTGGTGCTGGTGCTTGTCATTGTGATCGGACGGAAGTTGAAGAGAAAGCATACGGATATCTGGGCTGAGGCGGAGATGTAATTTGGAAATTCTTTCCGGTTGTGAGTATACGGCAATTCAAGATTCGGGTGACTGCTGCAGTTCCCAGCGCTTCACTTTTCCTGTGGCCGTTCGGGGCAGCGGCCTGTCGGTAAAGAGAATCGCGCCCAGCTGTTGTCCGCGGGGAAGCCCTGCCATGACAGCCTTCAGCTTGCTCTGTATTGTGGCCCGTGCCGCCTCGGCGGCCGGGCTTTTTTCTGTCTGTGAAGGGAGGCCCGGAGTATCGGTGGCCGGCGTCTTCTTGGCCGGTGAAGGGAGGTCCGGGTCGAACAAAAGCAGAGCAGGCTTGCCATCCCGCAGGATGACGGCAAAATCTGCTCCGGGCAAAGCAGCGGCAATGCGGGCCTCATATTCCGGAAGGAAGATTTTGGTGCCGTCCGGAAGAACAAGGATTTCCTTCTTGCGGCCGATGATGTGAAGGCGGCCGTCTTCGTCCCATCGACCGAGGTCGCCGGTATAAAGGACACCGTCTCTGAGAACAGCAGCAGTAGCTTCCGGATGCTTGTAGTAACCTTTCATCATGCAGCTATCGCCCGTGACGAGAATCTCGCCGTCATCGGCTAAAGTAACTGTATTTTCAGGGCAGACTTCGAGAGCATAGGGGTCGAAGAAAGGAGCGGCGCCGTCTTCACGGCGGTAAGCGGGCGGCACACTGATTGCCACGCCGGAGCTGGTCTCTGTGAGACCGTAGCCGAAGCTGACGGAAATTCCTTTTTGGGATGCCGCGGAAAGGAGTGCCTTCGGGCAGTCGCCGGCACCTGCCAGAACGAGCTTCAGCTCTTCATTTAAGAGGTCATGCTGCAACAGGAAACCGAGAAGCATAGGGACGGCGGAAAGTGCTGTGGGCCTGTAAAAAGACAGATCCTGCGTGTAATACCTCGCGCCGCGCCCAAGAGCTACCGTGCAGCCGCACTGCATTCCCCACAAAAGTCCACAGACAAATCCGAAGACGTGATTTAAGGGAAGCATGCACAGAAGGGTATCCTCTTCCGAGAGCGGAAGCTTGCAGCTTCCGTTGTAAGCCGCAGCCATCAGGCTCTCGTCTGTCAGGACAACGGCTTTGCTGCTGGACGTTGTTCCTGATGTAAAGAAGAGAATGCGGCGTCCGGAGGCGGAAAGGGGTGGACAGCCATCGGGGATTCCGGCAGTCAGGCAGGGCTGCAGTTCCTCAAGAAGCTCTTCATCACTTCCCCACAGGCAGTCGATGTCGGTCTGCCGAATCTGATCGACCAGAAGCTCTTCTGCAGCGTTCTCATCCAAAAGGACAGTCTGAAATCCGGCAAGTGCTGAGGCAAAGATTGTCAGCACACAGGAGAGTGAACCGTCACACAGGACGCCGAGGCAGGTGGGAACTTTGTGGGAGTCAGCCGCACTATTGCCTGCCGCTGTGCGGCAACCGGTTTCTGAGACGCTTTCTGCAGAGGATTCGCGAGCGACCATTACGCCGCGGACGGCACTATTTTGCCGATCGAGAAGTTCTCTGACACGGGAGTGAACCGCTTGGACGAATTCCTGTCGGGTCAGAGAAGATTTCTTTCCGTGCTGTTCATAGAGAAGGGCGGTTCGCGAAGGGGCTTTTTGGGCAAATGCGCTGAGCAGGCCTTCGAAGCCGATGTATTTCGTTTGATCATGAAAAGTATGAGAATGATGCATAGTTATGTTTCCCTCCATGTCGAAATGCTCTGTCTCTTGTTCCGACGAGATGTCGATATTTGCAGGTTTCAGTGGAACACCACCTCCCTCAAGCCCTACCATCATGATTAGTATAGCATTGAACGCCGCCCTGCGCGAAGCCAAAAACGGGCGTCCGGAACCTGCCGGCCCGAAGCCTGATTGTTGCGGTTCATTTTCCGCGGCGATAGTTGTATACTGGACACAGAGGATTTGGGACATTCTTTCATGAATCACATAATGATACCAGGGGAGGTTA
>DLYC01000023.1:0-1856 GCA_003447895.1 Lachnospiraceae bacterium
TACTTAAATCTTACAGGAAGCTCCTTTTATCATGTGGTAGTGTCGGAGATTTTCCGCCTGTTGTCCTGTTCTGCACTCAATCATACAGGGGCAAGCTTAGAAGAACCTTAGTGAGCTGACATAGAAAGAAGGAAAAAAGTGTAACTATTCAGAAACCCACAGTCCTAAATGCGCCGCACTCGGGAACGCGGGCGCCTGGAGTCAAAGGTACCCCAGAGGATGATCCGGAATATCGCCATGCACCCCAATTTCGGAGGGCACACCTCCGTGCCTGGCCGAGCTTGCGGCGGAGACGGATTAGGTAAGCCGACGCTGTTTTCGCATTTTGTCTCCAAAAAATTCTGCCGGCTGAGGCGGATTAGGTAAGCTGACGCTGTTTTCGCTATTTTGTCTCCAACAAATTGTTAATGAATTGTTACGGATAGGTACAGATGCAGCTTTTCAAAGAAAAAGTTCCCAATTCTGCAGCACTTTGACTTGTCTGGAGAAGAATTGTTGGGAACTTTTTCTCATCAGATCCAGTCCATGCCTAAAAGTCAAAAAAGACTTGGAGATGATTGACGTAAAAAGCTTCCGATGTACCTAATGGGTCAAATTTCCCCGCTCAGAAGAAGAGAAATTCACCTCTGGGGTGAAATTCCGCCATTTGAGAAGAGACGTGATAATACAGACGAACAGCGCTATACTAATATCAGATATCCGAAAAAGAACCGCGGCCGGAGAAAACTGCGGCTGGCCGGTCTATGACCGCCGTCTGCATGATCCGGACTGACGAAGAGCTGCTGCGCAGGCGGCTCACCGACAGAAAAGCCATGGGAACGGCATCCTGGCAGATCTTATACTGAGAATGACAAGGGACGGGGAGTATGAGATCGTGGGAGACACAAATGGCAATCTATAAAAAGATGAGGACGATGAGATGATCGTAGCTGTGATCAGACATGCGAAAGTAGATATGAAATGGAAATTTCTAATGACTTCCGCTGAATATGACAAAGGATGTGCTGA
Organism: Lachnospiraceae bacterium; assembly: GCA_003447895.1. Classification (GTDB taxonomy): domain Bacteria; phylum Bacillota; class Clostridia; order Lachnospirales; family Lachnospiraceae; genus CAG-791. The sequence goes on from DLYC01000023.1 coordinate 1,009, forward strand.
GTATGATGCAGCCTCCGTCCTGCCGGTAACGGTCAAGCTGCCGCCCATAAAGCTTCAGAAGATTTACGTCAGCACCCTTCCGAGGACGGCAGCGACTGCAAGGCAGGTGGTGGGAGACAGAGAGTTCCGCGCCACTTCGCTGATTAACGAAGTTCCGGCAAAATCCTGTTTGGACACCGGACTGAAACTGCCCGGATTTCTTTGGTCAGCGGTCGGCAGGATCCAGTGGTTCACAAACATGCGGCGTCAGCCTGAAACCCGGGCACAGACCAGGCGGCGCGCCGAGAGATTTGTCCGCCGCCTGATCCGGCAGAATGAAGACTGCGCCGTCTTTACGCACGGCTTCTTTATGATCACGCTCATGCAGGAGATGAAAAAGCAGGGCTTTCGCCCGGATCACGAGCGCTTTAATTACGCCAACGGCGAGGTTGTAATTTGCGAGAAATGAGCGGTTAGAGCGATTGCGCCTCATACTTTCTCGGCACGAGCAGAAAAACTTCTCGGATCATCGACGATCATCAGCTGGGGAGTATCGAGTACGCGCTTGCGTACAAAACGAAGTGCCCGTTCCTGAAAATAGCATCGTTATAAAAGTGAGTAAAATCGCCCTCGGCAGTCCTGCCGAGGGCGATTGATGTATTTCAGTTATGCGGCTGACGGGAAACGGAATCCTGTCCGGATGACGGCCCTCAGTCGATAAAGCCCATCTTCTCCAGTGTGCCCAGGACCTGATGGCGTCCTGCCCATGTGCCGTCGATGATCCTTCTTGCGAGGACGGAGTCACCGATATTGATGATCTCGGTTTCAGGAAGGCTGTCAGCGAGCTTGGTCAGGTCAGCGAGCACAGG
>DLYC01000023.1:1971-4803 GCA_003447895.1 Lachnospiraceae bacterium
ACGATCTCGCCCTCCGGAGTCTTGACGACAAAGGAGTGCGGGCGGACTTCCTGAAGGGCGGTCCTTGTCAGCTGGTGGACTCCATATTTTGCCATGCAGGCGCCGGTGCTTGCCTTGGAGGAAGCATCCAGCCCGTTGCCGATGATGGGCATCATCTCGATGATGGAGACGTCAGCGCCCTTGGGTGCGAAGAACTCGACAACGTCGAGACCGACTGCGCCGCCGCCGATGACGATGACTTTCTTTCCGTCGAATCTCTCCGGACACTCGTTCTTCTCGATCTTTTCGATCAGATCAAAGACGGTGTAGACGTTCGCGTCCGCGTCGTTCAGGCTGTCGTGAAGGCCCTTGATCGGAGGAAGAAGCGCCACGGAGCCGGTGCTGTTGACGATCAGATCGGGTTGCAGGAAAGCGACCAGATCCGCTGTGGCCTCGGTGCCGGTCATGATCGTCAGGTTGTCAAGATGCTCCGCGCGGTAGATCAGGTATTTGGGAAGGTCATACAGTCTCTTCTTGTCCGGGATCTTGGAGATCTCTGCGGACAGGCCGCCGAGATAGTCTTTCTTCTCGATGAGAGTGACATCGCAGCCGACTTCCGCTGCCGTGCAGGCTGCCTCAAGACCGGCGGTGCCGCCGCCGACAACGACCACGTTGCAGGGCTTGTTGATCGGGTTCTTCTTGTATTCTTCGCCGTTGATGATATCGGGGTTGACCGTGCAGCGAAGCGGACGGTTGCCGCCGATGCGGTTTCCGACGCAGCCGATGTTGCAGGAGATGCATTTGCGGATGGTGTTGACATCGCCATATTTTGCCTTATTGCACCAGTCGGGATCGGCGATCAGGCCGCGGCCGATACCGATGAGGTCAGCGGTGCCTTTTGCAACGATTTCCTCAGCAACCTTGGGATCACGGATATTGCCGATCGCGATGCAGGGCTTGTGGAACTTGTCCTGTACAGCCTTCGCCATGTAGGCTCTCCAGCCGTCCGGGAGCCAGTTGGCGTCGATCTGGTACTGGATCGTGGGATTGAGGGCGGAAGAGGTGTCGAACATATCCACTTCGTCATTGAGGAATTCCAGGTATTCCAGCGTATCTTCAACATGGTTTCCGGGATCGACCAGCTCGTCGACGGAAAGACGCAGGGAGATGGGCATTCTGGGGCCAACCGCCTTGCGGACCTCGTCGATGACCATGCGGCAGAAGCGGGAGCGGTTCTCGGCGGAGCCGCCGAACTCATCCGTGCGGTCATTCATGGAAGGGGACAGGAACTGGCTGATCAGGTAGGAGTGGCCTGCATGGATCTCGACCATATCGAAACCGGCAATCTGCGCTCTTTTGGCAGCTGCGCCGTAATCTTTGGCGATGCTCTCCAGCTCTTCTTTGGAAAGCGGGCGAGGGATCTCTCCGCCCGGCTTGGAGGGAAGGTTGGAGGAGGAGACGGGCTGCATGCCGATTCGGGAACTCATGGCGGAAGCACCTGCGTGGTTGATCTGCACGCCGATCTTGCTGCCGTATTTGTGAACGGCTTCTGTCAGATTCAGAAGGCGGGGGATGTAGCAGTCCTTATCCATGCGGAGCTGGGTGGTTCCGTTGGAGCCTTCCGGATATTTCACGCAGACATTTTCGACGATGATAAGGCCCGTGCCGCCGCGCGCTCTCTTTTCGTAATACTTGATGTGCTCATCGGTCAGCTCTCCGGTATGTCCGGCGAGGTCACTGCCCATAGGCATCATGACTACGCGGTTGGGCAGAGTCATGCCGCGGATGGTGATCGGGCTGAACAAGTTCTTGAAGTTATTGCGCATATACTATACCTCCGGTGAATGATAATAATTCTGTTACAGACGCATCTGTAATTTGTGAACGTTTGATTTCATTATAAGGGGTTTTATAGGCATAGACAATAAATTATCTTTCGAAATTTGGTATATTTTGGTCATTTTTTACAGCCGGGGATGGGAGATGCGCAATCAGATTCTCTCTGCCGGCGCAATTCATTGCGCAAGTTGGGCGCCGGCTGTTGTATGATGGTAATATGGCCGGCGGTATTGTGCGCATTGTACGCATCGCGCGGCGAGGCGAGGCGGCCCGTCCCGGGGAGACCGGAAGCGCTGTTCGCCGTTTTAAGGAAAAGGAGATTTAAATGGCTGTTGATTATCAGAAAAAAGTGATCATGGACCCCTCGGATTTCGTTCTTTTGGCAGAGTATGTCCCGGCGATCGTGCAGGAGATCCGCTACTACTCCACCTATAACTTTATCGGGGACAGGATCGACGGATACGAGGATCCCTGTGCGATCCTTACCAGGCAGGCGGCGAGAGCCCTCAAGGCGGTGAGCAATGAGATGAACGTGAGGGGTTACCGGCTCAAGGTATTCGACGCCTACAGGCCGGTCTGCGCGGTGAAGCACTTCGTGCTGTGGGGAATTGAGGATACGGACATCCGGATGAAGCCCTATTTCTATCCGGACCTGGAGAAGCAGGAGCTCTTCCGGAAGGGGTACATTGCCGGACAGTCGAGCCACAGCAGGGGGAGCACGGTGGACCTGACGCTCCTTGACATGAAGACCGGCAAGGAAGTGGATATGGGAAGCTCCTTTGATATGTTCAGTGAGATCTCGCATCCGGATTACAGGGGGATCACGGAGGAGCAGTATGAGAACCGCATGCAGCTTCGAAATGCCATGATCCGGAACGGATTTGAGCCGATCGACTGCGAGTGGTGGCACTTCACGCTCAGGGAGGAGCCTTTTCCGGACACTTACTTTGACTTCCCTGTGTCGGCGGAGTATCTGAGGCGGCGGTAAGGACTTTATGGTGCCAGGCACCATTA
>DLYC01000023.1:4889-5452 GCA_003447895.1 Lachnospiraceae bacterium
GGTGCCAGGCACCTCGTATAGTGACGTGTGATATAATCCTTAAGGACGAACCAGGATCAGTGTAAACGGCGGCGGAGGAAGGAAGAGATGATCGAACCGGAAATGGCCCGCAGGTTTATTGAGCAGGTCACGCAGTACACAGAATACAATATCAACATCATGGACGAGTCCGGCGTGATCATCGCCAGCAGGGATCCCCGGAGAGTCGGAACCTATCACGAGGTGGCTGACAGAATCATCCGCGGAACACAGGATATGATCGTGATCCGCGACGAGAAGATGTTTCCCGGCGTGCTCCCCGGCATCAATATGGCGATCGTACACGATGGGCGGAAGGAAGGAGTTGTCGGTGTCACCGGCGATCCGGACAAGATCCACGATGTGGCGCTGATCACGAGGATGGCGATGGAAGCCATGCTCAGGTATGAGAAGCAGCAGGAAGAGATCCGCCTCAGAAGGAGCAGGAAGGAGCACTTTATCAGCCTCCTTACCCAGACGGAGTTTGCCAGCGCGACGGAGATCCGCGGCATTGCAAGACAGCTGGAATATGACGAGTCGCGGGT
>DLYC01000050.1:0-5663 GCA_003447895.1 Lachnospiraceae bacterium
GCTTCGTAAGTTCCTTTTTATTCATAACTCTCCATTCGCAATTTGGTGGTTTTTCGTTTCAGGCAGTCACTATTTTGGCACAGAAGTTCCGCAGTTGTCAAAATACAGCCTCCTTCCGCCGCAGTCTCCCTATTTTGTCAAAATATAGGCTCCTGCTATTTGACTGTAAACTGTTGATGTATTACTATACTAAAGTGTACCTTTGTAGAAACTAATGAGGGGGAAAATCAAATGCAAAAGAAAGACTCAAAGATTTCAGTTTCTGTGATCGCCATGTTCGTAGTTGTCGCGCTCATCATTGCGATGGCCTTTTTGACAAATGCGGATTCCGTTCAGCAGACAGCATGGTCACTGGTACCTCCGGTCATCGCCATCGCACTGGCCCTGATCACCAAGGAAGTTTACAGCTCCCTGTTCATCGGTATCATTTCCGGTGCTCTCCTGTACTCGGGCTACAACTTCGAGGGGACTCTCACCCACATCTTCAATGACGGTGTCATCGCGGTTCTGTCCGACTCCTACAACATGGGCATCCTGGTGTTCCTGGTCATCCTGGGCATCATGGTTCAGCTGATGAACCGCACCGGCGGAAGTGCCGCATTCGGAAACTGGGCTTCCGAAAAGATCTCCAGCAGAGAGGGCGCGCAGCTCGCCACCATCGCTCTGGGCTGCCTGATCTTTATTGATGACTATTTTAACTGTCTGACGGTAGGAAGCGTCATGCGCCCCGTCACAGACAAGCACAAGATCTCCCGTGCGAAGCTCGCTTACCTGATCGATGCGACCGCAGCACCTGTCTGCATCATCGCGCCGATCTCCTCCTGGGCTGCGGCTGTTTCTGGTTTCGTAGAGGGCGAAAACGGCATCGCGCTTTTCATCAAGTCCATTCCTTATAACTACTACGCCCTGTTCACCATCGCCATGATGGTCCTCATGGTCATCATGAAGATTGAATACGGCCCCATGTACAGACACGAGTACAACGCTCTCAACTACGGCGATCTCTACACCACAGAGGACCGCCCCTATGCAAACGTCGACAATTCCAAGAATAAGACAGACGGCAAGGTCATCGATATGCTCTTCCCGATCGTCTCTCTGGTCATCGGCTGCGTCATCGGCATGATCTATACAGGCGGATTCTTCGAGGGAACCAGCTTTATCGAATCCTTCGCCAATTCCGATGCTTCTGTAGGTCTGGTGCTCGGCTCCTTCTGCGCCCTGGTCCTCACAATGGCCTTCTACATGGTCCGCAAGTCTCTTGACTTCTCTTCCATCATGGAGTGCATCCCCGAGGGCTTCAAGCAGATGGTTCCCGCCATCCTGATCCTGACCTTCGCATGGTCCCTCAAAGCCATGACAGACAGCCTCGGCGCCAAGGAATTCGTCGCCTACATCATCCAGAACAAGGCGGCAGGCTTTGCCGGACTTCTTCCCTTCATCATCTTCCTGATCGCGGTAGGCCTCTCCTTCGCAACAGGAACCAGCTGGGGAACCTTCGGTATCCTGATCCCGATCGTCGTTGCCTGCTTCCAGACAACCGACTATCAGCTGATGATCATCGCTATGTCCGCCTGCATGGCAGGCGCTGTCTGCGGCGACCACTGCTCCCCCATCTCCGACACGACGATCATGTCGTCGGCAGGCGCGCAGTGCAACCACCTGAACCACGTTTCCACGCAGCTCCCTTACGCGATGACATGCGCGGCGATCTCCGCTCTGACCTACATCGTGGCAGGCCTTACAAAGAACGTCTTCCTGTCCCTGCTGGTCGGTCTGGTGATCCTGATCGCTGTTATGTATGTGCTGTCAAGAAAGGCGGCCAAGGCGAACGCACAGGCGTGACCTGAAGGCTTTCATAAAAAATCTGAATCGCAAGATAAAAAAGAGGGATGTGACTTCCGTGCGTCGGTTTTCACATCCCTTTTTTTGATTTATCATCTTTTCCTATCCGATCCGTTTCATGAGAAGTAAACTATCTCGAGTTCAGTTCCCTCCTTCGGTGTCCAGAAGCTGCCTTATCAGGCGGCCCATCAAGTTTCCGGAGCCAATCAGTCAAACATATTTATTATTCTCATTGGCAGTGGTTCTATTACTTTAATCGAGGATAGAATCTTACCGGCAACCAAACGACTATTTTCATCTTCAGCCGGGGTTGTACAGGAACACCAATACACGTAATAATCTGTCACAAACACAACTCCACTGTGGTAATATTCTTTTCCATCATCTTTGTCTTTATATTTCCGGCCAAAATATACAGCGGGATTACCATCCACATAACCTTTTTCGTATTCCATGTTTAATCTGAAGTTGGTATCCAGAAATTCCACAAAACACTCTCGATACAAGTCCGCTTCATCTGTGCTGTTTTCTGTGCCATCCCCCCTGTCCTCTCTTGATATCCTGCATTTAACGGAATTGCCTATCCATACAGCATCATGTGTAATCCTTGAATTAGCCGGAACTTGCAATGATAATGACTTAATTGTCACATTTTTGGTTGACTCTGATTCATCCCATTTTGTTTTAAAGGTTTCAAACAAAGTCAGCTCCTCGTTTGACCGGCGATGTATTTCCATAAAAATCACTTCACCGCGAAAAAGATCTACTGTGAGATCATACTTTTTCCCTTTCCTGAAGCGGCAGTTTATCCCATAGCCATCGCCAAATGTAGCCGTAGAATCCGGAGTTCCAAACGCTTTTTCCACATCCTCCTCCGCGTCTCCGATACACACCCCATCCACAGATACCGAATCTGTATTTTCCTTTTCCGACCTTTCAAACGTTAATCCGCATACAGTTCTGTTCTTTATATCGGTTTCCTTCTCTCCAATCCCGCTCTCAATCTCTGCATAAATTTTAATACTATTTCTTTCGTCTATAAGCTCGGTCTTTAACGCATACCTTGCTCTGGGATTGTCCTCCCCTTCATTTTCAAGAATATATTCGCAGGTAAGACCACATTTTTGTATAAGCTCCTCCAACGTGATCTCTCCCAGATTCACCTGCGTCCCATTAATTATTACCTGAGGTTCCTCGCCATCGTCTTCATGTAAATCTTCATTTAGATGCTCGTTTGGCTCGGCAGAATTTGAAACGGCCGCGTTTTCATTTCGATCTTCACTTTGGGACGTTGTCTTTTTACAAGAAACCAGTAAGACAGCTGTCAAAATCATGAACAAGAATAATAGTTTGAAACGGTAGGATGTATAACTCTTCATGATGATTTCCTCGATATGATGTGGTCAAAATAGTAAAGTGGCTATTTGCAATCCGTTTCGATGCATACTCATTGGGCTATTAGCTTGCTTTTCTACGCTTTGGCACCCATGAGGATTTTCTTCAATGGGTGTTTTTACAAAGAATTATGCTCAATCAGCCCAAACGAGGACAGATTATAGTTTTAAATGGGTGCCAATAGCTCTTCAAGCTGCTTCTCAGCCCAACCACGCCCCTAATGCTTTTTCCTCATGGGTGCCAGCAGTTCTTTAAGTTGCTTCTCAGCCCAACCGCACTCCAATCTTCCGAGAAATGCAGCACTAGGCCCCCTAAGCCCCCTTAGCATCCCAGTCTCCCAAGACCCGCAGCGCCGCACCAACCACCCAACGCACCTACATTTCTTCCTCTGACTCCCGCATATCACGAAGCCCTCTCCTGAACCTCCCATACAGCACCGCCGCCGTGATCACCGACGTCACCTCCGCGAACGGAGTCGCCAGCGTGACGCCGTTAAGTCCGATCAGCATCTTGAAAATGATCATGGCCGGAATATCGACGACGCCCTTCCTCATGGTCGACAGAATCAGGGAATACTTCCGAAGGCCCGCCGCCTGAAAGATCGTGTTGGCCATATAGGACAGCGCACATAAAGGCGCTGCAAAGGCAATAACGCGCAGGAACTGCGTTCCGAATTCCACCGAAGCCGGTTCATCGATAAAGAAAGTGATGAACTGCCTTGCGAACAGTCTGAACAGGATCGTGCAGCAGGTCGTAAAGACCAGCGCCACAGTCCCCGTAAAGCGGATCGTCTTCTGCATCCTTTCGTACCTGCGCGCTCCGTAGTTGTAGGCGATGAGCGGCAGGACGCCCTGCGTAAGGCCCATTGTGGTATTGAAAGCGATCATGTTCACCTTTTTGGCAATGCCCATGCCGGCGACGGCCGCGCTCCCATACTCCACGACCAGCTTGTTGGCGAAGATATTGGAGACCATGGCCAGAAATGTCTGCAGCGCGGCCGCTGTGCCGATGGAGAAGACCTCCCCCGGAATGCCCTCTTCCAGCGTGAAGTCCGCGGGCGAGAACGTGAACACAGGGTTGTCCCGGTGTCTGTACAGGAATATGGCAAAATACAGCAGCGCGCAGGTATTGGACAGGCAGGTCGCGATCGCGGCGCCGGTAACCTCCATGCCGGGCGGAAGCAGCACGAACATGAACAGCGGATCCAGAATAATATTGAGCACACCGCCCATAGACATGCCAAATCCCGCCTCCTTCGCCGCGCCGATCGAGCGCACAAGGTGCCCGCAGAGCGCGTTTCCGAGCGTCGGAATGGCGCCTACGACCATCGTCCAGAACATATAGTCATGGACATAAGGATAGGAATCCGCATTTCCCCCGATCATGGGGATCAGCACAGGGCGCGAGAAAAAGACGACAATGCCGTAGATAATTGCCGCGGCCAGGCCGCCGTAAAGGCTGAAAGAAAAAACCTTCCTTGCCCTCTCCGTGTCTCCCCGGCCAAGTGCCCTCGAAATGGCACTGGCTCCGCCGATTCCGAAGAGATTGGCGAGTGCCATAATGATGATATAGATGGGAAGCCCCACAGAGAGCGCCGCCATCATAGCCGGATTTCCCGTTCTTCCCACATACCACGCGTCTGCGAAATTGTAGATGATATTGATGAGCTGCGTGATGATCGTGGGGACCGCCATAGTAAACACGGCCTGCGCGATCGGGGCCTCCTCAAAGATCCATGTTCGGTTGTTTCCGCTGTCTTTACTCATTTCTTTCCCTGTTTCTCTTCCAAGTCCTCCGGCACTTCAAAACTCACTGTGTAAAATCATGCGGCTCATTGCCCCGCCTCACGGTGCTCTGTACGTACTCCATAGGACTCCACGTAAACCGTCGCCCCGCTTTACGGGCTCCGTGCCGCCCTCAATAGCTCTCTTCACTCTTTCTGATCATCTCTTCCCGAAACTCCTCATAGGGATCCCCGTAGAGGCGGATTTCCTCCTCCATCTCCAGTTCCCGCTGCCGGCGCTCCATAGCCGTCTTTCTCCGAACCGGCCTGGGACCGCTGTAGGATCCGCCGCCGTCCGCGCCGATGGGGCTTTCCGGTTCCGGCTCCTCCTCAGGGATGTCCATAGCGCCCTTAAACTGCGTCTCGTAGAGCTCGGTGTAGACGCCGCCTGCTTTGACAAGATCTTTGTGCTTGCCGCGCTCCGCGATCTCTCCGTCCTTGATCACCAGGATCTCATCCGCCGTCAGGATCGTGGAGAGCCTGTGCGCGATCAGGATACTGGTCCTGGAGGACACCAGGGGATCGATGGCATCCTGGATCTTGCGCTCCGAGATGGAATCGAGCGCGGACGTCGCTTCATCGAAGATGAGAAGCGCCGGGTCGCGCAGCAGAACGCGCGCGATGGAAAGCCTCTGCTTCT
>DLYC01000050.1:5732-6225 GCA_003447895.1 Lachnospiraceae bacterium
CCCGAGAGCTTGAGTCCGCGGTTTCCGACCATCGTATCGAGCCCTTCCGGCTGATTGGAGATGAAATCATAGATATTGGCTCTCTCACAGGCATCGATCAGTTCTTCCTCAGTCGCCTCGGGTTTTACGTATAGAAGATTGTCCCGGATCGTTCCGTTAAACAGGTAGGTGTCCTGCGTCACAACGCCGATACTCCCGCGCAGGAAGGTCAGATCGAGCTGTTTAACATTCACCCCGTCAAACAGCACTTCGCCGCTCACAGCGTCGTAGAGCCTGGGTATGAGGTTCACCAGCGTGCTCTTTCCCGAGCCCGAAGGCCCGACGATTGCGATGCTGTGGCCCGTATCCAGCTTGAAACTCACATTCTTCAGAATCTGCCTGGAGGGCTCATAGTAAAAGTCCACACTTCGAAACTCCACATTCCCCTCTGCGTGGTCCGGAACGATCGCATCGGGCGCGTTCTCGATTTCCACCGGCATGTCAAAATACTCAA
>DLYC01000050.1:6271-9220 GCA_003447895.1 Lachnospiraceae bacterium
TCAAAGATCCTCGAGAACATTGCCATAGACCGCATCCAGTCCACCTGGATGTTGAGGAGCGAGTTCACCGGGCCGTACATCCTGCCAAGAAGCGCCACGAGGACCGTGATGTCACCGACCGTCAGGTCAGAGTTGTAGCGAAGCATCAGAATGCCGCCCACCAGGTACAGGAGCATCGGTCCGACACTGGTGATCGTGGTCAGGATCACTCTGAACCAGCGTCCTGCCATACTCTCTTTGATATTGAGTTCGATCATCCTGCGGTTTGCCTTCTCATAGCGGTCATATTCATACTCTTCCTTGCAGAAGAGCTTGACCAGGGTCTGTCCGCTGACCGACATAGTCTCGTTCAGGATCCCGTTGATCTCGTCATTGCAGGCCTGCGCCTCCTGCGTGAGGCTCCAGCGCCTCTGACCCGCTTTTCGGGTGGGCAGTGTGAAGAGAGGCACGATGATGATGCCCACGGTCGCCAGGATCCAGTTCTTCTGATACATGGCAACAAGCGCCACGATCAAAGTGATCGAATTGGAGAGGATACTCGAAAACGTGTTGGTGATCACTGTTTTGACACCGTCGATGTCACTGGTCATGCGCGTGATGATGTCGCCCTGATTGTTGGAGGTGTAGAACCGCTGCGACATGCTCTGCAGATGGCGGTACATCTGGTTTCGCATATCAAAGGTGATGTGCTGCGCGATCCAGGTGTTGAGATAGCTCTCCGCGACGCCGATCAGGTTGGCGCCGGCCGTCACCGCAAGCGACAGGACAATGAAGAAGACCAGCTTGTGAAAGTCCCTTCCGATCAGGCCCTCGTCGATGATCTTGCCGGTGAGGACCGACGGCATCAGCGTCATGATCGAGGAAAAGACAATGCAAAGGAGCGTCAGAAAAAGCTGTTTCCAGTAAGGGATAAGATAGGAGAAGACGCGCTTTAAAAGCTGCGGCGTCACTTTGGGAAGTGCTTTTTTCTCCTCGTCGGACATATAGTTTCTGCTTCCGGGGCCAAAGCCCATTCCGTGGCTTCCAGGGGGCATGGGATACCTCTTTCTTAAATGAACAATACTTACTCAGCGCCACATGTGCCCGGCATAGTATCAATACTTGTTGATGTGAATCTTTCCGAAAGGCAGTGATTCCAGCGGCGTCTGCGGCCACTCTTCCTCCGGCATGCCAAGAGACAGAATCGCTTCCAGCCTGCACTCTGCGGGATATTGCAAAATAGTGCGCACATACTCTTCCGTCGTCTCGCCGTCCATGGCCATCCTCTCGCGGCACTGGATCCAGCAGCTGGCAACGCCGAGCGCGCCCGCCATCAGGTGCATGTTCTCCATCACGCAGCAGCAGTCTTCGGTCCAGACATCCGACTTTTCCTCGTCCGCGACAACCGCGATCGCCATGTCCGCGCCGACCAGCATCCTGGCCGCGCCGCCCATGCGGCAGCTGGAGAGGTCGATCAGCTTCTGCTTGTCCCTGACGACGATCAGCTCCCAGGGGCGGATGGCCCTTCCCGAAGGGGCCAGCATACCGGCCTCCAGGATCAGGTTCAGCTTGTCCATCGGAACCGGGTCTCCGGAGTAGCTGCGCACGCTTCTTCTCTTTTGCATGATCTCCAGCAGTTCATTCGCATTCATCTCTTCTCATTCCTCCCTTTTATGCAAGATAAGCGCTGCAGATCTCTCCGCAGCGCCTTACTGTCTCTCCAATATACAGGCAGGTCCTGCCTTTCATTGGTCAATGATCCCAATCTCTATTATACCATTACAGTACGCCTTTATTGGCATTTTTCAGGACCGGAATCTCCGTTTCATCTTTGTCGTTGATGTGCGTTCCGCTGTATTTTTTGGTCTCCGCCGCAATGACGTTGCTGAGAAGAAGCACCGCGACGATATTCGGGATTGCCATAAGGCCGTTCAGAAGATCGGCCAGATCCCAGATCAGGTTGAGCTCCACAAGGGAACCTACGAAAATACCGATGACCCAGAGGATCTTGTAGAGCATGATGACCTTCTCACCAAACAGGTAGACCGCGCATCTCTCGCCGTAATAGTACCAGCCAAGGATCGTGGAGAACGCGAATGTGATAAGGCCTACGACCAGGATCGGAACGCCGATGTAAGGAATCATGCCAAAAGCCAGACTCGTCAGCTCACTTCCGTTTCCGGACAGGCCGTCGATCGAGGGGTGCTTGATGATGCTGGAGACAAGGACAAGGCCGGTCATCAGGCAGATGACAACCGTATCCCAGAATGTACCGGTCATGGAGACCAGCGCCTGTTTCTTGGGATTGCGGGTCTGTGCCGCGGAGGCGACAAGGGGGGCAGAACCCATACCGGACTCATTGGAGAAGAGTCCGCGCGCGAAGCCGTAGCGGCAGGCCGTTGCGACCGTGCTTCCCACAAATCCGCCGCCCACAGCCTTTGTTGTAAACGCGGAGGATACGATCACGCCGATCGCCTGGCCAAGGACGTCGCGGTTCATGATCAGGATGACCAGACATCCCAGCACGTAGAACGCGGCCATGAAAGGCACGAGCTTTTCGGAGACCTTGGTGATGGACTGAATACCGCCGATGATGACGAGTGCGACAATGACACTGAGGACCACTGCCACGATCACAGGGCTCACGCTGAAGTTGGTCGTGATATTGGCTACCACCGCGTTTGCCTGCACGGTACAGCCGATTCCGAACGCACACAGGGCTGCGAGGCTCGAGAACAGGATGCCCGCCCACTTGGCATTGAGGCCGCGGTCAAGCGCGTACATGGCACCGCCGATCATTGTGCCGTTTTCACTCTTGACTCTGTATTTTACGCCGATCAGTGTCTCCGCGTATTTGGTCGCAATGCCGAAGATACCGGTCATCCACATCCAAAAGACAGAGCCCGGTCCGCCCATCGCGATCGCGGTTCCGACACCGATGATATTGCCGGTTCCGATCGTAGAAGAAAG
>DLYC01000083.1 GCA_003447895.1 Lachnospiraceae bacterium
ATCCGTCTCACGCCGGAGTACTGCCGGAAGCTTCGCGAGGCGGAGCTTGACAGTGTCCAGGTCACTTTCTATTCCCATGATCCGGCGATCCACAACCAGCTGGTCGGCACCCAGAGGTATGAAGAGACTCTTCACGGTATTCAGAATGCGCTGGCGGAGGGCCTGTCCGTGAGCATCAATACGCCTCTTTGCACATTGAACCGGGACTATGAGAAGACTTTGGCGTTTCTGCGTGAGCTCGGCGTCATCTATGTGACCTGCTCCGGCCTCATTACGACCGGAAGCGCGGCACAGCCCGCTTCCGAGGCGCTGCAGCTTAGCAGCGAAGAGCTGGAAGAGATTCTCCGGAAGTCAGTGGCTTACTGCCACGAGCATGGTATGGAGATTGCCTTCACATCCCCGGGCTGGCTGGACGACCAGATCTTCGAGGAGCTGAACATTCCCTCTCCTTCCTGCGGGGCCTGCCTCTCCAATATGGCAGTCACGCCCGGAGGCAATGTGGTTCCCTGCCAGAGCTGGCTCGACGATCAGCCGCTCGGAAGCATGCTGACCGATGACTGGAAGAAGATCTGGGACAGTGAAACCTGTAAGACCCGCCGGAACTATTCCGCAGAGATGACAGGGGAATGCCCCCTTAGGAGGTACTGCTGATGAGAACCAATAAAGCAAAATCTCTCTTTTTTGCCAAACTGTCACTGATCACTGCTGTTCTTGTCGCGCTTGTCCTTAGTATCACTGCTCCGTTTGCGATCAGGGTAAGGGCGGCGGAACCCACTGATGAGATCGAGCATTTCCTCATCACGGTGGACGTGCAGGATGACGCCACCCTGAAAATGACTTATCACATCGACTGGAAGGTGCTGGACGATTCGACTTACGGCCCCCTGGAGTGGGTGGACATAGGCGTCCCCAACCAAAATCACACCGACGTCACGGCTCTCAGCAGCACGATCAGCCGCATTGAAGACAAGGGCTCTTCACTGTCCATCTATCTGGATCAGAGCTACTATGAAGATGAGGTGGTCAGTTTCGAGTTCTCCTTTGTCCAGGACCACATGTATCAGATCGGCCGATATGTCGAGACCGAGACGGTCTTTGCCTACACGCCGGCCTGGTTTGACGGGATGGATGTAAAGGATCTGACCATCCGCTGGAACGCAGACAAAGCCGGCGCCTGGCAGCCCGACTGCGCGCAGGAGGACGGCTATCTGGTCTTCTCAACCTCCCTGTCTGCGGGCGAGCGCTACTCGATCACCGTGGCCTACCCCAACGACGCCTTCGGGTTCTTAGAAGATCACCAGGAAGACACCGGGAGTTCCCACAGAGAAGTCAGTTCCATAGAAGATGGCTTCTATATGCTTATCGGTATCATTGTTGTATTTTTCTTCTTTATCGTCGTGCCCATCACGATGATCGTGAGATTCATCCGCTGGGTCGGAGAAGGCTTAGGCTTTGGCAGTTCGTCAGGCACTGCCACAGAAAAGAAGATCGTCCGGACCAAGATCGAGTACTACGAGACGTGCCCCAGCTGCGGAGCCGGCCGAGTGGAAGGCAAGGACGAATGCCCCTACTGCGGACGCAGCATGATCAAGAGTAAAGAGATCGTCGAAGAAAAGGATCTGGAAAAACCCAAAGAATACAGCAAGGCAGGCACTTACCGGTACGGAAGTTCTCCCAACACCTACATTCACGTGAACGTGATCAACGTTCCCGTAAGGCGGAGCCATTCGGGAGGACACCGTTCAGGAGGCCGGTCCGGAGGCTCCCGTCCCCGCTCGTCCTGCGCTTCGTCCTGCGCTTCCAGCTGTGCATGCGCTTCCAGCTGCGCCTGCGCATGTGCGTGCGCATCCTCCGGGCGCGCGGGCTGCTCGGTCAAGGATTTCTTCAAGGACAGCATTCATCGGGGGAGGGTACGGATCGAAAGTAAGTCGTAAAAGAGCATATCAAAGCGGGAAGTGATCTCCTGCGCTCGTGCGGAATGACGCACTCGCGCAGGGGATCACTTCTCCATTCGTACCATAATCCACGGGAACAAGAAGGATATCTCACCCTTCCTTCTGTATTTTGTTTGTGTACATTTCCCCTTTCTCAGAGGCATCGGACCTGCACCGGATCATGAATCATAGAAGTGCTGTCCGTCATCCGTCACAAGCCGCTCTGCCCTCGGATATTCGAAAATAGCGCTGTTTTCCCTGTTTTCTTCAAGGTATCCCGCGAACTCGTCTGCAAACCACTTGGCCATCGCAAGGTTGTGCATGAGGTAGTGGCCGCAGTTTTCAGGCGCGGTGCCGGGCACCTCCTTCGCCTCACCTACGGACTTAAAGGCCCTCAGCAGCAGATCATAGATCTCCTGCGGCGCGCGATTTCCCTTGAGGATGAGATAAAAGCCGGTAAGGCAGCCCATGGGCCCCCAGTAGATGACCTCATCCTTCCAGTCGGGCTCATTGCGAAGGAACGTCGCGATCAGGTGTTCCAGCGAGTGCATAGCCGCCACATCCACGACCGGCTCCCTGTTAGGTCTCTTAAGCCTGATATCATAGGTCGTGACCGAATAGTCACCCAGGCGATCCACCCTGCTTGTAAAGATGCCGGGCACAATGCGCATATGGTCTACTGAAAAACTCTGAATTAATTCCATATGGTATCTCCTTTTCTGGTTCATTTATTTGGTATCTACACCCTACCACAATTCTGCACCGTTTTCCATGGGGCAAAACAGCGCCTTGACACCTTCCCGCAAAAACCTTAGAATTTCAATTGAGATTAAAAAAGGGGAGCTGGATGAGAGCCGGCTGAGAGTGGACTGGATTGTCCTGACCCGCAACCTGATTTGGGTAATGCCAACGTAGGGAATACAGCGAAGACTATTGCGGTACCTGTCGTTGGCGGGTACCGCTTTTTTGATTCTCCGGCAGACCGGGAGCACCACTCTCTGCCGAAATCATGGACCAATGATTCCAAGGCGCTGACAGAAGTAAACATTGAGCACTCGCCCCGGCTGTACTGCCGCGTGAGCTGCTCGCTTCTTTTGTCCGGCGCGCCAGATCGATTTTTGAGGAACGCTCGGATAAAAGGCCGTGCGTTCTTTTTTTCGCACAAATTTGAAAGGAAAAGGAGATTCCTATGGTAACGATCAACGGAAGTAAGGAAGAGGCCGCCGGCATGAGCGTCCTGTCCTATCTAAAGAGCGCGGGATACGATCCCTTGAGAGTCGTCGTCGAGAAGAATCTCGAGATTGTTCCCCGGGACGCTATGGATCAGGTCCTTCTTGAGGACGGCGACAGCGTGGAGATCCTCCGCTTCGTGGGAGGGGGCTGAAGCTGATGCGTCAGGACGGAAACAATCAGACGGACTGCTCCCGGACAGCCAAAATACAGATCACCCGGGAAGAACTTGACCGCGCCTTTGACGAGCGCTTTCCCGCGTGGATGAAAGAAAAGCTTCAGAATGCGCGGGTAGCGATAGCGGGGCTGGGAGGTCTTGGCTCCAACATCGCCGTGAGCCTGGCAAGATCAGGCGTCGGCCATCTCCTTCTCATCGACTTCGATGTCGTCGATGTCACCAATCTCAACCGGCAGATGTATATGATCCCGCAGATTGGGATGCCAAAGACAGAGGCGCTGCGTGACATTCTGTCGCAGATCAACCCCTGGCTGGACGTGAGGACCTTGCAGGTAAAGATCACACCGGAGAATGCCCGCGATATTTTGGCAGGCTGGCCTATCGTCTGCGAGGCCTTCGACAGGCCGGACCAGAAAGCAATGCTGGTCGGGACGCTCCTCTCGCAGTGCCCGGACTGCGTCATCGTGTCCGGAAACGGAATGGCGGGGCTCGGAGACGCCAACCTCATCCAAACGAAGCGTAAACTCCGAAGGCTCTATGTCTGCGGAGACGGCGAGACGGAGATCGCTCCGGGCACAGGACTCATGGCGCCCCGCGTCG
>DLYC01000203.1 GCA_003447895.1 Lachnospiraceae bacterium
CAGAGGACTCATCCTCGAAGTCTGCCTCGGTAAGTGTCTTGTGATCTTCGGGATAGTAGGTCAGACCATTGATCTCGAAGTGATCTGTGTCGTCGCGGATAATAAAGATCATAGAGCGACCCTGGTTGACGGTGACCTCGTTTCCGTTGTCATCGTAGAAGAGAGTGGGCTCATAGTCGTCGGCCTTGTTCCAGGTGACGTGGATCATCTTTCCGTTCGTGATGTAGAATCCGTCGTCAACTTCCGGATCGGGCTCTTCGATGCGGAACCAGAGGTACTTGCTGGTTCCTTCCGCGCAGTGCTCCCAGGCGCAGCGCTGAATGAAGACGTTGGTAAAGGAAAGCTGCTCGCCTGTCGCGCCGTCGCACTGATCCTCGCCGTAGAGAGTCTTGTAATACAGCTTATCCTCCGGATTATAGGTGAGCGCGGAGTGCGTGACAGGGTAACTGCCTGCCATATCGATCTCTGTGGCATCGACAGCGTCGGGATACTGCTCAAGCGTGTTGATCTCACCGTCTTTGGCAAAGGTGAAGTGCTTTTCTTTGTAATATCCCTCGCGGTGCTCGCGCTGGAAACCGGCCTCTTCGATCGCGTCATTGATGTGCTCGGAATCGGTATAAGCGGTGTGCTCCAGGGCGACACCGTCATGCGGGATCCGGTAGAAAGCGCCGTAGTCAGGGCCCATGACACCGCCTACGCCGTTGATGTTGTCGACATCTTCGCGGGTGAGGTCATCTGCCACCCAGTCCACGGGTCCGCCGAAGTGGATGATGATGGGATCCCATTCAAGCGCCTCGTAGACGAAGTAGGAGCGGATGCTTCGGATATTGCCGATCCGGTCCAGTCCCTGCCAGTCCTGCAGAATGCCGAGCTGGCGGCTCATTTCGCCCTCTTCCATGATCTCATAGAAGACCTCGACCCTGTCCAGGCCGTATTGAGGCTGTGCCTGCTTGTTGATCGGATACATGACCGCGAGAGGGCGCTGCTTGAGGAGCTCCTCATCCATGACTTCACCGGTCATGGGGCTTCTGGGAAGCTCCGGCTCCGGTTCAGGTTCCGGCTCGGGCGCGGGCTCGGGTTTCTGTTCCGCTTCCTGGGCAGCAGCGGCCTGGTCGCCGGCTGCCTCTGTGGCCGCACTGTCCTGAGCCTGGGCGGAGGTAGTATCTGCCACTGCGGTGTCCTCAGCTTCTGTTGTCTGTTCCGGTTCTTTTTCTACTGTCTGCTGGCCTGCAGAGGAGCCGCATCCGGTCAGTGCTGTTGAGAGTACAAGGGATACCGCTGTAAGAATGCAAAGACTTCTGTTTCGCATAAAGTCCTCCTGATATTAAGTATTTTATGTTTCCCAAAATATAAACACAGTATTATTCTATTCGATAACAAACAAATTTGCAACAGTATTGTAATAATTATGTAATAATAATTCCGCGGAGCGATTTCGAAAGACAATGCAATGCAGCAATTCCCCCGAGCCTGCTCTTCATGATAAAATAGAGACAGCAGCAATGAATCGACCCGCGCCGCGGGCCATCATATGAGGGATCCACGCATGAATAAACGAAGCATACTGGCACTTGTGGTGTGCATGGCAATGGTACTTGCGTCCTGCGGATCTTCCGCGGGGAGCCCGGCGCAGGTTTCTCAGGAGGCGGGGACCGGACAGACGTCAGGACAGATGAAAGCCGAAGAGAGCACAGCCACGGAGAATGAAGAGGCAGCTGCGGAGAATCAAGGGGCAGGCGCGGAGAATCAAGGCGCAGCCGCAGAGAGCGGAAAACCGGACCTCGTCATCATGGGAAAAGAGGATACGGATTATAACCGGGCCGCGCAGAACAAGCGGGTGGCGGAGATGGACGTAAAGGTGTCTGCGCTTCATGCTTCGACAGAGCTGCCGGTCATAGCGGACAAGGACTACACGGTCATGGTCTATATTGTCGGCTCCAATCTTGAGAGCCGGTACGGCGCCGCCACAAATGACCTCAACGAGATGATCGGAGCCGGCATTGACTACAATAAGGTCAATCTCCTTGTCTATACAGGAGGCAGCAAGAGGTGGAACAGCGATATTTCCAACACCTACAACAGCGTCCTCAACATGGTGGACGGAGAGAGCCTTCAGGTTGCGGCCAAGACAGGGGAGACGGCCGATATGGGGACGCCGCAGACGCTGGCGGACTTTATCAATTACTGTACGACAAACTTTCCGGCCAGGCACTACGGACTTGTGCTGTGGGACCACGGCGCGGGGCCTCTTTGGGGATACGGAAGCGACGAGCTCTTTAGTAATGACAGCCTCCTTCTCGACGAACTGAAGACCGCGATGGACCAGACCGCCTTCGGTGGGAGCCAAAAACTTGACTGGGTCGGATTTGACGCCTGCCTGATGGGCTCGATCGAGAACGCGAATCTGTGGAAGGACTACGCGAAGTATCTGGTCGGCTCGGAGGAGCTTGAACCCGGAAGAGGATGGGACTACAGTTTCCTGAGCACCCTCAACAGCACGGACGACGCGAAGAAGATCGTAAGCTCGATCGTGGATTCTTACGGCCGGTACTATGAGGAAAACAGATCGGAATTCTTTAATCCGGATATCACGCTCGCCGCAATGGACCTGAGTGCCCTTGGCGATGCAGTAAAATCGGTCAACGCACTCTTCGACGTCATGAGTGAAGGAATCGAGGAGGGAGAGTATGCCGCTCTGAACCGGGCGCGCGGAAAGACCAAAGCATTTGGCCTTAGCGTCTCGGGAACAAGGGAGGGCGCCTACGATCTTTTGGATCTTAGGAATCTGGCGGAGAATCTCAAGGATCTCTATCCCGGAGAATGCGCGGATGTGACCGCTTCACTGGACCGGATGATCGTCAGAAGTACAGCCAATGTCAGCGGTGCGGGCGGCGTCTCGATCTATCTTCCGGGAGACAACCAGGAGCTCTACAGCGTTTCCGGACAGCTCTACACGGCGGAAGCCTCTCTCTCAGAGCCCTACCGGGAGTTTGTCGACGCCTATATGGATGCGTGGACGGAAGGCGTAAACACGGACTGGGGGTTTGAAAAGATCGAACAGGGAGACGGGGAACTGACCCTTCAGCTCACGGAGGAGCAGGTCAGGAACGCGTCACTGATCCATTATTCTGTCCTTCAGCGCAATTCCTTCGGCGATTATGCCATCACAACGGGAAGGGTGGCGATCGAACCGGACGAGAACAATATTTTGCATATTCCGGGGGACCCGATGATCCTGGCGGCGGTCACGGATATGGAGAACTACGCGGTTCCCCTCACCTGCACGCAGATCGAATCGGGAGAAGAGGAGAGCGTATACAGGACCATCGGCACGTATCTTACGCCGGGGCATGAATTTAAGGATGTGGATATCAACCAGGATGAAAGCGTGGTCATTACCGCTAAGAACAGGAACGGGGAGCGGGAGGCCCAGATCCTGGATATCACCTCGTCGGCCGGAAGCGCCGGGGCAGGGGGAAAAGAGTCTGTCGACGTATCCAATTTCGATTCCGTGGTCAACGCGGGCAGTATTTCCCTGTCGCCCGGACGCGATGAGGAGGGGAGGCTCAAGCCTTTCCATGAGTGGGAAGCCTCAGGCTATGAGATGTATCCGATGAGCCTTGACCGGGGCTTTAAGACCGTGATGAAACCGATCTCTGAGTTCAATCACAGTTTCATCTGTCAGGTCGTTGTAAAGGACGTCAACGGAAACCAGCACGGAACGGAGTACTTCGAGTACAGCTTTGACAAAGACAAGCATGTCGAGGAGATCGAGACACCCGGCGGAACCTTGTACGCGGAAGTGACAGAGGAGGGAGCAGAGATCACAGAGTATGAGGGGACGGATGAGATCTTAGAGATTCCCGATTCCGCAGGAGGAAAACCGGTCACAAGGATTGCCGACAACGCGTTCGCCTCCAAGAAGACCCTCAAGGAAGTGGTTCTTCCCGACACAGTGACGGAAATCGGGTCCGAGGCTTTTTTTGCCGACAGTGAACTCACAAAGATTGTCCTGCCTGGGAATCTGAAAACGATCGGGATCAGTGCCTTTCGAAGGAGCGGACTGAGTGAGATCGAGATCCCGCAGAGTGTGGAGTCGATCGGAAGGGCTGCCTTTGCGGACACCGCGCTCTCAAGCGTTACGCTCCCGGATCAGATCCGCTCGATCGGGTCAATGCCTTTTAGCCGCTGCAGGCAATTAAAAGAGATTAAGCTCAGCGGTGACAACCCGGCCTATAAAACCGTGAACGGCGTTTTGTACACCAAGGACGGGAAACTTCTTGTCCAGTACCCCTGTGCGGCGGGCGGGGAATACCGGGTCGAGGAAGGCACCGAGGAGATCGGCTACGGCGCTTTCGCGGATGCGGTGATCGAGGGAGTGATCTTTCCGGAGTCCCTCAAGACGATCGGGAACATGGCGTTTTATGAGTGCCTGGACCTGCGCTCGCTCGACCTTCCGGATTCCCTCGAGACCATAGGAGACACGGCATTCGGATACTATTATATACTCGCCTTCGGAAAGACCATGCCGCGCATGGATTCCATACACATCGGACCGAACGTGAAGTATATCGGATCCGGGGCATTTAACATGATCGACACAGCTGTCATCGAGGTAGATGAAGCCAATGAGCAGTTCGCGTCGGTCGGGGGATTTGTGACGAGCAAGGCCAAGGATGTGATCACCTACGTTCCTGCCGGCATGAGATCGCCGATCGTGATCCCGGATGGAATCACGACTTTGCAGGACGAACTCTTCGCGGAAATGGATATAGAGACGGAATTTGTGATCCCTGACAGCACCTTCAGAATGGGCGAGAGAGTCTTCCCCTGCAAGTACGGCGAGAGAGACGAAGAGGGAAATATGACCAGGATCTACAACATCAGGATCCACTGCTCGGAGGGGTCCGCGGCGGAGAAGTATGCGCACATGTATGAGATTCCCTGCGACAATGAGACCGATCCGGAAGAACTTCGCTACGAGGAGGTAACGGAGGAAGTTCCGGAGACAGAGGAGTCTCAGGCGCAGACAAGAGTCTGGAACGTGTACAAAAACCGGGCAGAGCTCGTGAAGCTTGCCGCAGAGGATTCCGGGACGATCACCATTCCCTCTGAATACAACGGACTTCCGGTGACGGCGCTCAAATTTAAGCAGTCTGTCACGGATTCGGAGTCCACCCGCGCGATCAGAGTCGTCATTCCGGATACGGTGCAGAAGATCGACTGGGAATTTTTTGGCACATGGTATTATCTTCAGGAACTGGAGGTCGATGAGAACAACAGCGCTTATGTCAGTATAGACAGCGTGTTATTTACCAAAGATCAGGAGACGCTCGTCGGCTATCCCCAGAAAAAGGCGGATCCCGAGTACGAAGTGCCCAGGGATGTGGAAACGATCTCGAAGAAAGCGT
Organism: Lachnospiraceae bacterium; assembly: GCA_003447895.1. Classification (GTDB taxonomy): domain Bacteria; phylum Bacillota; class Clostridia; order Lachnospirales; family Lachnospiraceae; genus CAG-791. Next base: position 5,412 of record DLYC01000203.1, read on the forward strand.
TCTATATGAATCCGCTGATCGGGAAAGTGACTTTCCCCAGGTCCCTCCGCACGATCGGGGACCACGCCTTCTGCAGCTGCACGGCGCTGAAAGAAGCCGTGTTCGCGAAAGGCCTCAAAAAGATCGAGAGCTGGGCCTTTAACAGCGCGAAGCTTCAGAATGTGGAACTTCCCTCCACTGTCACGGAGATCGGAAACTCGGTGTTTACAGTGACCGAAACGTTCGGCGAGATCGTGCTTCCGGAAAAGCTGGAAAAACTCGGCTACAATGCGTTTGCCGCGCCTTATGGTGAGAGCTTCAGCCAGGATTCCCTGAGAATTCCGGCCAAGCTAAGAGTCAGCGACAAGATCATGCGCGGGGTCCTTCTTGGCAGATATGAAGTGGACGAGAAGAATCCTTACCACTCTGAGGCGAACGGCGCGCTCATGAGTAAAGACGGAAAGACGCTCATCACGGTCCCGACACAGGCGGAGGGAGACTTCACAGTGCCGGAAGGCACTCTCTACATCCGCTACGGCGCTTTTGACGAGTGCGATCAGATCACCGATGTGTATCTTCCGGAATCTCTCCTGGATATCGGAGATATCTATAAAAAAGACTATGAGACCGGAGAATACTATTATGTCATTCACTGTCACGAGGGGACAGAGGCGCAGAAGGTGCTGGATGCCAGAAAGGTTCCCTGGACAGCGATCGAATGATCGGAGCACTTCAAGACTCCGGTTTTCCCCGAGTTTACAGAGATTTATGGTGCCGGGCACCTTTTGACTTTGCGTGGATATTAGTGGTACTATCGTATATCATATTAAGAGCGTGTGGCCGGGAGGCCGCGCGCGTCGGCATGAAGATGAAATGATCCGGCATCGGATCATACAAGGAGGACTATTATGAAGAAAAAAATGGCAGAAATGTTGAAGGTCGGCGTTGTTGTTCCCGCATTAGTGCTGTCTCTTGCGGCATGCGGTAATTCCGGAGCTGCCGGCACAGGCACACAGGACGCAAATAAAGAGACAGAGGCCGGTACAGAGACAGAGGCCGGTACAGAGGCAGAGGGAAGCGCAGAGGCTGTTTCCGCTGCTGATGCCGCGCAGGATGATGCACAGGCTCCCGCGGAAGCGGCTGTCTATGAGAACGCGGGCAAGAAGATCACGGTTCCCGCTGAGCTGGCTTCCAAGATCAGCGTCAGCACACCGGAAAAGAGCGAAGACAATGTGATCTTCGAGGCCTATGAGATCGCTTCCGTAGAGGCCGACAAGGCACTTGGAAATGACGGAATGGGAGGCGGCTGGCTGTTCTCCATCTGCACAAGAACAGAGGAAGAAGTACACCGCATTCTCTGCAGCGACGCGTCCGGCGAAGATGTGATCGGCAGTGATGCCGACGGCGTCTATTACGTCTACTATCATCCCACGGATGTCCGCTATGTGCGCGAGAGCAATGAGCAGATGGAAAAGGACCAGGAAGAGTGGACAAAGGCCTGTGAGTGGGCAGACTCCGTCAGAAAGAACTTTGCCGCTGACAATGGTCTCGTCGCGTTTAACTGGAGCAACACGGTGGTCGAGTCTTATCTTGCGCGCACCTGCTATGACGAGAATGCCAAGTACACGATCAGCACACTCGAGCACGGACCGCTTGAGCCGGGCAATGTCGACGCTGAGAAGTACTTCAAGCTTCTGACAGAAGACGCAACATATGAGATCGCGGAAGGGGAAGCCCCGGACGGTGAGTACGCAGTCCTTGCTTTCCCGGAGGATGATATCCGCTTTGATTTCTTCTTCGCAGAGGGCGGCGAGAACTACATCCGCCAGGTCTGGAGCAACGAGGAGAACGAGCAGCTCTACAAAGTGACATTTGCAGACGGCGAGAAGAAGGCGAGCGCGATCATGAAGCAGTGGTATGACGAGATCGCTGCAGCAGCCGGCAAATAAACTTTGGCAAAATACAGATCGGGTTCATGTAAAACAGAACAAAGCGAAAGGCGGAGATGCAGCTTATGCATCTCCGCCTTTTTCATGCTTTACAGAAATTGCCGCTCACGGCTTAAAGTCCGTATGGAAGTTCTCCGAAGGACCGAATTCCAAATTCGGCTCTTCCACAGGAGGAAGTTCTTCCTGGGGATCGAAGCCCGTGTGATGGCTCTCGGCCGGGCCGGCGTTTTCCGCAGCTTCTCTGCGCGCCTTTTCCTCCTGAAGGGCAGCCTCCTTGCGGGCCAGCTCCTCTCTGAGCTGTGACTCTCTCTGCTCGGCAGCCTCTCTCTGGGCTGCCTCCTCTCTGACGGCCGCTTCTTTCTGGGCCTCTGCCTCTTTGACAGCTGCGTCCCTCTGAGCCTCTGCCTCCTTGAGAGCTGCTTCTTTCTGAAGTTCCTCCTCCTGCTTCGCTTTCTTCTCACGCCTTCCTGCGAGCAGTATGCAGATCCAGGTGA
>DLYC01000239.1 GCA_003447895.1 Lachnospiraceae bacterium
AAGAACGCGACGCCTGCCCAGATCTGTCTTGCCTGGATGCTCCATAAGTATCCGAACGTGGTTCCGATCCCCGGCTCCAAGAATAAGGAGAGGATCATTGAGAATCTGGATTCCGCAAATGTGAATCTGACAGACGAAGAGTTCGCAGCGCTGGAAGAAGCCTTAAGCGGCCTGAAGGTTTACGGACACAGAGGACTGGGCGGTTTTTGATGAGGATTGGACAGGGCAGCCGGGGTCTGATACAGTAAGGATATCGAACAATTTCATTCACTTCACAAATTTCTTTGAGGAGATCAAACATGAGAGCAAGATATCTTTTATGGACGGTGACCGCACTTCTTTTGGCAGCCTCGATCGCGGGATGCAGTGCGGCGCCTGCGGAAAGTGAGAGCGGGTATGCGGGAATTGATGAGGAATCCCCCGAATGGGTCGGAAAACTCAGCGCTGCCCGGGACGCGGAGCAAATGCTGGTCGTCGCAGCCTTTGACGAGAAGGCGACCGACGCATGGATTTCCCTCCATGAAAAGAAGGAGGACGGATCCTGGCATATGGTGATGACATCGCCGGGCTTTATCGGGAAGAACGGGCTCGGAAAGACCAAAGAGGGCGATGCGAAAACGCCCACAGGCGTCTTTCATTTTAACAGGGCCTTTGGAATAGCGGAGGATCCGGGCTGCGCGATTCCCTATGTCAAGGCAGATGACAACACTTACTGGTCCGGGGACCCGAGAGAGGGGTACCATTATAATGAGCTTGTGAGTCTCAAAGATCTCCCGGATCTTAGCAAAGAGGACTCGGAGCACATTGCCGATTATCACTATCACTATCAGTACTGCCTGAATATCAGCTACAACGAGGAGGGCACTCCCGGACTGGGATCTGCTATCTTCCTGCACTGTTTTGGCCCGGCGAAGCCGTTTACGGGAGGCTGCGTCGCGATACCGGAAGACCATATGAAGTATGTGATGCAGAAGGTGGATCAAAATACAGCCGTAGTGATCGATACTTATGAGAACTTATCCGGCGGGGCGGACTGGCCTGACAGCACGTGGCCGTAATGGCGGATTCCGAACGGTTTGGTATATCATGTAATCAGATAAACCGAAACAGAGAAAAAAGGGTAGGAAGTATGAAGGATCCGGTAAAGCATCTTAGAAAAACAATAATGGTTGCGATCATATTCCCTGATCGTCTATGCGGCAGTAATGCTTTTTGTTGAGCGGCGTCATAAAGACGAACTGATCATGGCGGACAGTATCAACAAGACAGAATCCGTGCGCGGCATGATCGAGGGATACGGAAAGACCGCGGATGAGATCGGAAGGAGATTCTGCGAGTACGAGAATGCCCGGGTAAAGCTTGAGGTCATCAGGCTGTCGCCGCAGGTCGCCGGCGGGAAGTTTACGGGAGAACGCTTTTTTGAAAACGGGATGGTAGTCCGCGTTCATAACAATGCAGTTGAAAGAACTGCCTCTGGTGGCGAAAAAGAATCCGATCATAAAGACTGACCCGGCTCCTGTGAGCAACCGGATGAAAACGAATTTCAGTCTATGGAGAAGTTGAGGAATGAAACTACTGATTGCGGAAGATGAGAAGGATCTGAACAGAATTCTGGCCAGCAAGCTCAGGAAAGAACACTATACGGTGGAGACCTGCTATGACGGGGAAACCGCACTGGAAAGTCTCAGCGCAGGCAAATACGATGGGGTGATCCTGGATATTATGCTTCCGGGAAGGAGCGGGTTTGAAGTTCTGAGCGAGATGAGAAAAAGAGGAGACCAGACACCGGTACTATTTCTCACGGCGCTCAATGATACGAACAGCATCGTACAGGGGCTTGACCTGGGGGCCAGCGACTATATGGTAAAGCCGTTTGTGCTGTCGGAGCTGATGGCAAGGGTCCGCGTCATGATGAGAAACACGGCAGTCGTGAATGAAAACGTCTGCAGATGCGGGGATATTGTGGTCAACACAAATGACCGCTCCGTGCTCCGTGCGGGAAGGAAGGTCGAACTGACCGCCAAGGAGTATACAATGCTTCTGTATCTGATGCGAAATAAAAACACTGTGGTCACGAGGCAGCAGATCGTGACCAACGTCTGGGATGCCGACAGCGATATCGCCTCCAATATCGTGGATGTCTATATCCGGTTTATCAGAAAAAAGCTCAATGAGGGAGGACATGAGGACCTCATTCACGCGGTAAGAGGCGTGGGCTATATGCTTAAGGACGGCCGGGAAGAAGCATGAAAAAGAAGACGTCAGTGATCGGGTATATTGAGATATGGTTCGTGGTACTGTGGATCATGTTTTCCCTGATGCTCTTCAGCATGTTCTATATTTTGTCCAACCAGTTGGAAAACTCGCTGATGCGAAAGACAAACCGGGAGAATATGGATATGGTCGAGCGGCTGATCAGAAAGGACGGAGATGACGTCCTCTCTATGGACGAGTCTTATGCGCTGCGGAAAGGCTACTACGTCACGGTCCTGGATGTGAATCAGCGCCGGGTTGGCGGCACCTGTCCCACGGCGTTTGATGAGTATCGGTTTGACTGGACCAGGGAGGGCGTGGAAGAGCTGAGCGGCAGGAAGTATATCTTATCCTACAAGGTGATCCATCATGAGGACCGATCGAAAAACCTGATCCTCTGCGGAATCGCGGATACCCATGCCGCCTCCACGGTCTTGGATGACCTCAGGGTCAACATCATAGTCTTTGTCCTTTTGTCAATGGGATTACTGCTCATCGTGTGCCTTATTTTGAAAAGGCGGATCGCCGGTCCTCTTCGAAAGATGAATGAGGATGTGGAGAGACTTGGCGCCACAATGAGCTTTACCGGGGAAAAGGTCACGGAGAGCGGATTTGTCGAGATCGATATGCTCGAAGACGCCTACATGAAGCTCTTTGAGAAGATGTCTTCAGTGATCGAGAGCCAGAACCGGTTCAACGCAGATGTATCGCACGAACTTCGCACACCGATCACAGTTATTCAGACCCAGTGTCAGCTCTCCAGGGAGCGCGCGATCGAGACAGGGGACAGGGACCTGACAGAACTGCTGGACGTGATCGACCGTCAGACGGACAGGATGAAGCAGACCATCAATATTCTGATCAGGCTTTCCAAGCTCGAGAGCGGGGCCGCGAAGCTGAGCCCTGAGCAGTTTGACCTCGCCTTGCTCGTCGAATCTGTCTGCGAGGGGGAGGAGAGCATCGCCTCCGCGGACAGGAAGTTTGTATTCGAACTTGAGGAGACGATCCTCTCGGCGGATGTAAACCTGATCATGATCGCGTTCAGAAACCTCCTGTCCAATGCGGTCAAGTACAGCAGCGCGGGAAGTGAGATCAGGATCCGGTGCGGAACAGAGGGAGGAAGGCCCTTCTGCAGCGTCTCTGACAAGGGAATCGGAATCAGTAAGGAGACAATGGGCAAGGTTTTCGATCACTTCTACCGCGCGGAGAATTCCAGGGCATCGGAAGGGATCGGGCTGGGACTTCCCCTGACCGCCAAGATCATGGAACTTCATGGAGGTGAAGTGAAAGCGGAGAGTACGTCGGGCGAGGGAAGTACCTTTACTCTCTATTTTGCCATGCAGTAATTTGGGCAGAGGTGATATACTGAATCCGTACAGAAAACGTAAGAACCTGTTGGCACGAAAGGACAGGATTTATGAAATATCAGATTAATCAGAACAATTACCACACTTTTGAGATCTTTGAGGTCAATAAACTGGCGCCGAGAAGCTACTTTATCCCTTTTCCGGACAAGGCAGCGGCGGACGCCGTATCGCCCAAGGAAAAGCGGTATGCTTCGTCCAAGGTCGTCTGTCTGAACGGCGACTGGGACTTTAAATTTTATGCAAGGCCGGCAGAGGTCCCCTCTGTTCTCGACACGGAGAAGACGGAGTTTGGAACCATCGATGTTCCCTCCTGTTGGCAGTTCCGAGGCTATGACAGGCCTTTCTACACCAATATCCGCTACCAGTTTCCCTTTAAACCGCCGGTCATCCCGAAGCTCAACAAGGTCGGCAGAGTCTTCTCCTGGATGGGCGTCGACCAAAAGATCAGTCTCCGCTACAAGGACCCGGGGGAGGAGTACAACTTTGTCGGAATTTACAGAAAGGACCTTGAGATTGCGGACCCGGACAAAAATTTCATTATTTCTTTCCTCGGTGTTGCAAGCTGCATGGACCTGTATGTGAACGGTGAGTTTGCCGGCTATTCGGAGGGCGCGCACAACACGGCGGAGTTCGACCTGACCGGAAAACTGGCCGCGGGCACAAATGAGATCGTCGTCGTGGTGCACCGCTGGTGCAACGGAACCTACCTCGAGGACCAGGACATGTTCCGCAACAACGGCATTTTCCGCGATGTGCTCCTTAGGATTTCCGATCCGACAGACATTTTCGAGATCGACGCGCAGACGCGCAGGACGGGGGACACCTATTCCCTGACGCTCAGTGCCAAAACATTCAGCCCTTCTGCGGTCACTTTCACATTGGAGGGACACGGACTCTCAAGGACGGAGACGGCAGAAGGCTCTGACGGAAAGGTCGAAGTGACATTCCGTGACCTGGAAGTGACAGAGTGGAACGCGGAAGATCCGGTCCTGTACAGCATCTACTATGAGACGGAGAGCTGCTGCGTAAAGGAGAAGATCGGATTTAAGACGGTCACGATCCGGGGCGACCTCTTTACGGTCAACGGAAAGAAGATCAAGTTCCACGGCGTCAACCATCACGACACGAGCTGCACCAACGGATATACGCTGACTCCGGATGAGATCGAGAGAGACGTTAAGCTCTGCAAAGAGTTCAACATCGACATGATCCGTACCTCCCATTATCCTCCGGATCCGCTCCTTCTGGAACTGGCGGATGAGTACGGACTCTATATTGTCGATGAGAATGATCTGGAGACACACGGCACGTTTGCGCATCAGCTGCCGCCCACTTACAACACGATCAGCAATGACCCCAAGTGGGAGTCCCACTACATGGACCGCATCAGGAGGCTCTATCACCGCGACAAGATCCACAGCAACACATCGATCGTCATGTGGAGCCTTGGAAATGAGGCGGGCGGATTCTTCAACACGGACGCCATGTATGACTATTTAAAGCTCCGTTCCGACCTTCCGGTTCACTATGAGAGCGCCATCCACTGCAAGCGCATCGCCTACGATGTGGGGAGTGAAATGTATCCTTCCGTGCAGATGGTGCACGATGTCGGTGAGCACTGCCGCAAGCAGAAGCAGCTAAATGACAGGCCCTATTTCATGTGCGAGTACGCGCACGCGATGGGCGTGGGACCCGGCAATACGGAAGCTTACTGGGAAGAGATCTATAAGTATGACAACCTGATCGGCGGCTGCGTCTGGGAGATGGTGGATCACGCGGTCCTTCATGAAGACGGCAGCTACACCTACGGCGGAGACCACGGAGAGTGGAGCCACGACGGAAACTTCTGTGTCGACGGCATGTTCTACCCCGACAGAACTCCGTCTGTCGGCGCGAAGATCATCCGGTTCATCTACCGTCCGATCCGGGTAAGGCACATTTCCGGAAGCACCTTTGAAATCTTTAACACAACCGCTTTTTCAAAGGGCGACCGGTATGAGCTGACTTTTGCCTGGAATAACGGCACGGAGTGCGTGATCACGCCGGACGCGGGACCGCTTGAGAAGACTATAGCGGCGGTCGCAGAGCCGGAGCCCGTGAACGGAAATCTCTCCGTGATCGTATCCTGCAGGGACAAGAAGACGGGGAGAACGGTCTCGGAGGAGCAGATCGTGATCCGGCAGGAAGTGCCCTCCGCGGAGGGAGATTACCCGCTTCCGGAGGAGTGCGCATTCACAAACGGACACTTTAAGTGGACGCTTCCGGACGGAGAGATCTTAAGAAGCAACTCCGAATATACGATCCTCTACAGGGCCGCTACCGACAACGATACGGACCTGCAGTTCAACAACGCCATGGAGCCCTACATGCACCAGAAGGAGACAGTGGTCTCCGCTGCCGGGATCCTGAACGGCTACCGCGTGGAATCGGAAGTTTCCAATGAAAAGGGAAAATTCTTCGTGATCGACAGCTATGAGGGAACGGAGGACGGAATCCTTGTCACCAGCACCATCCACTGCATCTCGGGCGGAGGAATCCTTCCCAGATTCGGAAAGACCTTCCGGCTTGAGGAAGTCTTTGACCTTGTGGAATACACCGGAAGGACCGGAGAGAGCTACTGCGACATGAAGGAGCAGTTCCCCATCCGGACCGTAAAGTGCAAAGTGACGGACATGACGGAGCCCAACATCCGGCCGCAGGAGAGCGGAAACCGCTGCGACTGCACGGAGGCGAGTATCAGTGACGGAAAGGTAAAGGTCACTTTCAAGGCCGTGGACAGGCCCTTCGAATTGGGGATCAAGCCCTATTCCGACTGGTCGCTCTGCAGGATGAAGCACAGGGAAGACGAGAAAAGAACCGGCACCTATGTGACGATCCAGGCTTTCCAGCAGGGAATCGGCACGGGAGCCTGCGGACCCGGCGTGATGCCGGAGTATCAGTACAGCGCAGAGAAGGACTATACTTTGCGGTTCAAGATCTGTGTGGAGTAAGGAACAATGCAGTCTTCTAAAACTTCGGCAAAGAATTGTTCCATCGATATTTTTAGATATATCGGTGCCTTGATGGTGATGTGCATCCACATCCATCCGTTTGATGACATCAGTCCTTTCTGGGGAAGAGAGTTCAGGAGCATGTTCCCCAGGATCGGTGTCCCGTTTTTCTTCTGTGTGGCGGGATACTTTTACAGCAGGAAATTATCGGAGGGGAAGAATTCGTTCTTCCCCTATTTGAGGCGCATACTGACCACGTACGCGATCTGGAGCTGCGTGTATTATCTGATCGACTTCATGGAGTGGGGCAGGGAAGACGTAAAGGGCTTTGTCAGGTCCTGCGTCAAACGCTTTCTGATCGACGGGAGCCACTACCACTTCTGGTTTTTCCCGGCGCTGATCTTCTCGGTGATCTTTGTGACCGTGCTCTTTAAGCTCCGCCTGCAGGCGCTGATCCTGCCCGTCAGTATCGTCCTTTATGCCGTCGGTTGTCTCGGCGGGCCTTACTACGCCTTCGGAAACCGGATTCCGGTCCTCGCGGCGCTCTATGCCCGTGACAATTACACGATGATCCGAAGGATCTATCTGATGGGAATCCCGTTTTTCAGCGCGGGATACCTGGTGGTCCTGATCGTGAAGGGAAAGCTGTACCAAAGGCTTCGGGGCCCCGTTCTGCTTCTTGGGCTGGCGCTTTCCGTGATCCTCTGGAGGGCGGAGATCTTTATGGTCATGAAGGCGAAGATCATGAATAATATTGTCACAACGCCGGGCCTTTATCTGATGCTGATCATGCTGATGCTGGTCCTCATCCGCTATCCTTTGTACCGCTTCCAAAAGGCGGCGGATTTCTGCAAGGTGGCGGCAGGCTTTACCTATTATATTCATCCCCTGTTTATCTGGATGATCGATAAAGTTTCCGGGCGCTTCGGCTTTACTGTGACAGAGACGCCCCGCTATGTGCTCATCTGGGCGGCGACCTTTTTCCTGGCCCTTCTCATTCACCGATCGGGCAGCAGAATGTTGAAGACGATCTGCGCCTGATGCGCTCCATTTACTTGACAAGGCCCGCAAAAGTGCCTAAAATAGCGATTGTTACGGTTTATAGGGAGAAACTATGCAGTATCCCGCGCCGTAACAGGCGGACGCTGAGCATGTGTCAGTAGCAGACTGCCGGGCGCTCTAACAGAGAACCCGCCCTGGGGCTGGAAGGCGGGAGAGCAGCAGATCTGTGAATTTCAGCATGGGAGTCCTCCGCGAAAAGTGTAAGGCGATAAGCGGATGCGGCTGCGGCAGCAAAGAGCAGCGAACAAATGAGCGCAGGCGGGTGATGCGACAGGGAGCGGTCTGACAAG
>DLYC01000168.1:0-3159 GCA_003447895.1 Lachnospiraceae bacterium
CCATGGCGCGCATACCTAAAAAAGCTGCCGTGCCGGGATTTCGTTTCCCGACACGGCAGTTTTGTAATTTCGCTATCTTTTGGCAATTGTGATGATCAGCGGCCGATCATCCAGTCATACATCTCCTGATACTTGAGCGCCGACTGCTTCCAGGAGAAGTCCGCTCTCATGGCGCGCTCCACCATCTTGTTCCAGTCTCTCTTCTTGTCATAGTAGATCTTCTCCGCATAGCGTACCGCGTGCATCATCTCATGCGCGTTGTAGTTCGCGAATGTGAAGCCTGTGCCCGTGTTCTCGTACTCGTTGTAAGGCTCTACCGTATCCTTGAGGCCGCCTGTCTCGCGGACGATCGGCAGTGTGCCGTAGCGGAGGGACATCAGCTGGCTGAGTCCGCAGGGCTCGAACAGAGAAGGCATCAGGAAAGCATCGGAAGCCGCATAGATCTTGTGGGACAGCTCATCGGAGTAGTAGATGTTGGCAGAGATCTTGTCGTTGTACTTCCAGTCGAAGTATCGGAACATGTTCTCGTATCTCTCCTCACCTGTTCCGAGAACGACGATCTGGATCGCGTCGAGGGAGAGCATCTCCTCAAGAACATAGGCGATCAGGTCGAACCCCTTCTGGTCTGTGAGACGGGACACGATACCGATCATGAAGCACTTCTCGTCCTGCTTAAGGCCCAGCTCCTTCTGGAGCGCGATCTTGTTCTTGATCTTGTTCCTTCGGAAATCATCCACCGTGTAGGGCTTGAAGATCTTCTTGTCGTTGTCCGGGCTGAAGTCTGTGTAGTCGATGCCGTTCAGGATACCGCGAAGGTCATTGGCGCGGGCATTCATGAGTCCGTCAAGTCCCTCGCCGTAGAACTGCGTCTTGATCTCTTCCGCATAGGTCGGGCTGACGGTCGTGATGGCATCCGCATAGACGAGGCCGCCCTTTAAGAGGTTAGCGTCCTTATAGGCTTCCAGTTTGTCCGGTGTGAAGTAGTAGCCGGAAAGGCCTGTGATGTCCTCCACATCCTTTACATTCCACTTGCCCTGGAACTTCAGGTTGTGGATGGTCATGACGGTCTTGATTCCGCGGAAGAATTCGTTCTCCTGGAATCTCTCCTTGAGATATACGGGAACGAGGCCGGTCTGCCAGTCATGGCAGTGGATCAGGTCGGGCCTGAAGCCGATCGAGGGAAGGGCCGACAGGCATGCCATGGAGAAATAAGCAAATCTCGTGATCTCGAACAGCGGGTCATCCGTATAAGGCTTATCGCTTGTGAAGAATCCTTCATTATCGATGAAATAGAAGGTGATCCCGTTCTTCACTGTCCTTAGAACGCCTACATATTCACTCTTCCAGTGATAGTCCATATAGAAATGTGTGACATATTCCATCTGATCCTTGACATCCTGTTTCATGCAGGAGTACTTGGGAATCATGACTCTTACATCATAGTATTCCGGGTCAATGTCCTTGGGAAGAGAACCGACGACGTCAGCCAGTCCACCGGTCTTGATGAACGGAACGCACTCTGATGCGACAAATAATATTTTCTTTTTTTCGTTTTCTGCCATTGGTTGACCCCCTTCTAATCAAAGCTTTACGCCGCAATTTAGCGAATTGATAGGAATATTATACCCTATATAAGAGATTTTTGTGCATTCTTCTTATAAATTCTTCGAAAAAAATATGGAGACGGAATTTCTTCCGTCTCCATATGTCATCCAAAACCAACATTCATTCAGCTTACTTGGCGAAATCCGTCACTCTTGATTCTCTGATCACGCTGACCTTGATCTGTCCGGGATATTCCATTTCGTTCTCGATCTTCTTGGAAATATCGCGGGCCAGAAGGACCATGTCAGCATCATTGATCTGCTCAGGAACTACCATGACACGAACTTCTCTGCCTGCCTGAATGGCGTAAGAATTACTAACCCCTTTAAAACTGTTTGTGATTTCCTCAAGCTGCTTGAGCCTGGTTGTATAAGTTTCCAATGTCTCTCTTCGGGCACCGGGTCTTGCCGCTGAAATCGTATCGGCTGCCTGCACGATACACGCGATCAGACTTGTGGGCTCTACATCGCCGTGATGAGATTCCACTGCGTTGATGACGACCTGGGATTCCTTGTACTTGCGGCACAGTTCCGCGCCGAGCTGTACGTGAGAACCTTCCATCTCGTGATCGACGGCTTTACCGATGTCATGGAGCAGACCCGCGCGCTTGGCCAGACGGATGTCCAGACCAAGTTCACCTGCCAAAAGTCCTGACAGCTGCGCCACTTCAATGGAATGCTTGAGCGCATTCTGACCGTAGCTGGAGCGGAAGCGCATTCTTCCGAGAAGCCTTACCAGCTCGGGATGGATTCCGTGTACGCCGACCTCAAGAGTCGCCGCCTCACCTTCCTCCTTGATCCTGGCTTCCACTTCGCGCTGCGCTTTGCCGACCATCTCTTCAATTCTGGCAGGGTGGATTCTTCCGTCAACGATCAGCTTCTCAAGAGCGATCCTTGCAACCTCACGCCGAATAGGCTCAAATCCGGAAATTACGACAGCTTCCGGTGTATCATCAATAATAAGGTCAACACCTGTCATCGTCTCGAGCGTTCGGATATTTCTACCCTCACGTCCGATGATTCTTCCCTTCATCTCATCACTGGGAAGCTGCACGACTGAGATCGTCGCCTCGGAAACATGGTCTGCTGCGCAGCGCTGGATCGCGCTGATGACATATTCCTTGGCTCTCTTGTCGGCCTCTTCCTTGGCCTCCGCCTCAATCTCCTTGATCATGACGGCGGAATCATGTCTCACTTCTTCTTCAACAATTTTTAAAAGGTATTCTTTTGCCTGTTCAGAGGTCAGTCCCGAAATTCGTTCGAGTTCCTGCTGACGCTGCTCGCCAAGCTTTGAGACTTCGTCCCTCTGCTTGTTCAGTGATTCTTCCTTGGCCTGCAAACTCTGTTCTCTGCGCTCAAGGGCGTCCATCTTTCTGTCAAAAGCTTCTTCCTTCTGCTGGACCCTGCGTTCGTTGCGCTGTACTTCATTTCTTCGGTCGCGGATCTCCTTATCCAGCTCACTCTTGGACCGGATGGATTCCTCCTTGACTTCCAAAAGCGCCTCCCGCTTCTGGGCCTCTGCAGTCGTAAGGGCCTCATCAATAATCGCTCTGGC
>DLYC01000168.1:3304-9190 GCA_003447895.1 Lachnospiraceae bacterium
ATTGCAAGTGTAATAATCACTGCTATGAGCGCAGTAATCATACAGGTGCACCTCCTTATTAAATTCGCGTTTCTCTGTCATTTCGGATCCCGTTTGCGCTGTCACGGCACACAACACGTTTCAAATCGCAAAACGGCAGATTCGCACTAAATAATTTTAAACACTAAACTGACCACTGTCAAGCGTATCTGTTCCGATTGCTGAGCTCATCGCGATCCGTACGGAGGCGGCATCATACCCTTTCCGGTAAAGGAACGCCTGCATCCTGCCTCTCTCCTCCCAGGTGGCATCCTCAGGATCAAACTTGCGTTTCTCCATCAGCCGGCGGATCTGGCGGATCTCTGCGCCTCCGCCGTGCTCCTCCCTGTCCCTGTCAAGGACCTCCGAGATGATTTCCGGCGGCACGCCGCGGCTCTCAAGATCCATGCGGATCCTCCGCCTGCTCCTGTCCTCCCGGTGCGCGCGCACAAAGTTCTCCGCGAATCGCACATCATCGAGATAGTGCGCGCTCTGAAGGTCCTCCAGCGTCTTCCCGACGACATCCTCCGCAAAGCCGTAAGAGAGAAGCTTCTCTCTCATACGGCTGCAGGTGTAGTCCCTCCCCGCGAGCAGGATCCCGCTCCTTCTGAGGCAGTCCTTGGTTTCCTTTTCAAAGTCACCAGCCTCCCGGCCGGAAGTCTCCGCCTCCGGCCCGGAAGCCTCTGTATTTTGTCTGAAGTTCTCTTGTCCCTTCATCCCGTTCCGATTATTCCGCAGATTCCTGCGCTGCAGATTCCGTCACTTCGGGGGCCTTGAAAGCGCCCTCGGGGTCAAGCCCGTAGTGCTCTCTCACTTTGCGGTCCACTTCCGCGAGAATGTCTGGGTGCGCGGCCAGATAAGCCTTGGAGTTCTCACGCCCCTGGCCGATCTTGTTTCCGTTGTAGTTGTACCACGCGCCGCTCTTGTTGATGATGTCCACCTTGGCCGCGAGGTCCAGAACATCTCCCACATAGGAAATGCCCTTTCCGAACATAATGTCAAACTCCGCCTCCTTGAAGGGCGGCGCGATCTTGTTCTTGACGACGCGGATCCTTGTGCGGTTTCCGATCACCTCTCCGCTCTGCTTGAGGGATTCGATCCTTCTGACGTCCATTCTCACAGAGGCGTAGAACTTCAGGGCGCGGCCGCCGGTCGTTGTCTCGGGATTTCCGAACATGACGCCGACCTTCTCTCTGAGCTGGTTGATAAAGACGACCGCACAGTTGGACTTGCTGATCACGGCAGTCAGCTTGCGGAGTGCCTGGGACATCAGACGCGCGTGAAGGCCGACGTGGGAATCTCCCATGTCGCCGTCGATCTCCGCTTTGGGAACAAGTGCCGCGACAGAGTCCACGACAACGATGTCGATCGCTCCTGAGCGGACCATTGTCTCCGCGATCTCCAGGGCCTGCTCGCCGCTGTCCGGCTGGGAAATATACAGGTTGTCTATGTCGACTCCGATATTCTTGGCGTAGACAGGATCGAGGGCGTGCTCTGCATCGATAAAGCCGGCAATGCCGCCCCTCTTCTGAACCTCCGCGATCATATGCAGCGTGACCGTTGTCTTACCGGAAGACTCGGGCCCGTAGATCTCAATGATCCTTCCCTTGGGAATGCCGCCCAGTCCAAGCGCGATATCCAGGCTCAGGGAGCCGGTGGGAATCGTCTCTATATTCATCTGAACGGAGGGGTCTCCGAGTTTCATGACCGCCCCTTTTCCAAACTGCTTCTCAATCTGTACCAGCGCCGCGTCCAGCGCCTTCTTCTTCTGTTCATTATCTAAACTCATTTGATATCCTCCAAATCACGAACGTCTGTTCTAAGTCAGTATACCATTGCCTCACACCGAGTGCAAGCGGTTTTCGCAAAAAATCGAAAGTATATTCGAATATTTGTCTGGGGTCCTGCCGGAGACCGGCTTAGAGTAAGCGTCAGAATAAAAAAGACCGGAAGTGAATTCCTTCCGGTCCCATTATCCGTTCAAACGGCCCGTCCTGTCAAGGGGCGCATGGCCGCGGCTTACACCGCGAATTCCCTGAGTCTGATCTTGGGGATCTGAAGCTCCGTGAGGACGATCCCCCTGAACTGCTTCTGCTGCGCGGAGAGCGCCATGAGGTCCTCCACCTTCCAGATCTCCTCCCGGAAGATCTTGTGCTCCTTCCCGAACAGCCCTTTCTGAACGCCGGGAAGACTCAGCTTGACGCGCGCGCCAATGGCCTCATACACCTTCGCGCAGGGGTCCTCCGGCGTCAGGTAATACAGATGGCTCTCCAGCGTTGTGTCTCCGTCCACTTCCGTGATCAGATACTGCCTGCAGATGGCCTTGAATTTGTAATAGGCGTCCTCATTTTCCAGGATCTCGCTGTAAGTGCATTTGATGCCAAAATACAGCCGGTACAGGTCCTGCATCATATACTTGAAATCGCTTCGGTTCACGTCAAACTCTCCGATCCCTCTCCATGACGGGCGGACTTCGCCGTCCTTCTGTGACAGGCTGACTTCGCCCAATCTTCGGTTACGAAATATCTCCGATGGCATTTCCGGACAGGCGAACCGCTTCCTGAATGTCTTCAATGTCCATCTCGTATTCCCTGGCGATCTCCTGCACGGACACTTTTCTTCCCAGGATCTGCGAGAGCTCTTTCGCCCTGTCGGCGACCAGGTTGACCCTCTCCTCGACTTCCTTCTCCACGGCCTTCTCATCGAGGTTCTGCGCGATCAGGTCCTCCATGGCGTCCATGATCCGGCGGCCCAAATAGCCGTCCACCTCATCGGGCTTTTCCAGAGGTGCCAGCTGTCCGGCGGCGATCGTCAGCGCCTCATTTCCGGTTCCGATCAGGTCCTCGATAAAGACGCCCTGTCCGACATAGAGTTTCGCGATGTCGACTACCTTTTTGAGGGAGTACTCCACCAGCTTCTTCTGCGCCTCTGCTTCGCCCGCCATGGCGGAAAGGCGCACCGCGTCCAGCACGTTCCCGGACGGGACCTCGATCATCTCCAGCATCTGTACATAGTCCGTGAGATAGTCTCTCTCCTCATTGGTGGTCACTTCCTCAAACGAAAGCGCCTCCCCGACTCCGATCCTCTTGCTCTTTAAATAGTCCCGGACCTGTTTGTCCTGCGCCTCACTGAGCGCAAGGTCCGCGAACGCCTCCGAAAGCTCGGATTCGGAGATCTGATTTCCGTTCTTCGTCGCCCTGGCTGTGATCTCGTTCAGCCTCTGTAAAAATAGTACCTGTTTTTGTCTCTCGTCCATACGACGCTCTTTTCCACTCCTCACAATATTTTGGCCCGGCAACCGCGCCGCGGCGCTGTCACCCGTTCAGATGGGGCTTGTCGCCGGCCTTTACATGCACATGGGTAAACAGATGATCCTGGCAGTACTCGAAATTCCCCTCGCACTTGGAGCAGTAGCGGAATTCCAGATCCGGGTTGTCCTGCTGCGTCCTTCCGCAGATCGCGCAGCGGTGAACGACTCCGGTCCCTGCGGACCTTCCTCTTAAAATATCACTGCCGGCGCGGCTTCTTCCTCTCATCCGGCTTCCGGCACTTCCCGAGCCGTTCCCCGATTTGCCAAAGAGGCCCGCGAACGTCCCTTTCCCGATCCCGCTGTTGATGGGGCCCTTAAAGCGGTAGTAAAGGAGCGCGATATTGAGGAAAGTCGCCAGAATGGCAAATTTTCCGGACATGGGCGCCATGAAAAACTCGTAGACAAGATACGCCACATCCAAAAGACCGAGCCATTTCACCTTCACCGGCAAAATAAAGAAGACCAGGACCACCGCGTCCGGAAAGGTCAGGGCATAGGCAAAGAAAATGCCCATGTTGATATAGTAGGTGGAGAAGGACAGCGAGTAGTAGCTGAAGTAATTGGACGCCCCAAGCTGCGCGAGCATGTCTCCGTTCAGAAGGTAGGAGCATCCCATCCACAAAAAGGAGGCTGCCACAGTCAGCAGGATTCCCGTAAAGAGAAAGACATTATACCGCCATACGCCCCACACTCTCTCCAGCGAGGTTCCTATGCTGTAGTAGAAAAACAGCATGATCGCCACAAAGAACAGGTTGCTCGTCTGCGGCGGGATGAGGAGCCAGGAGACGATCCGCCAGACCTGCCCGTGTACGATCGCGTAGGGATTGAGCGTCATATAATACATGAGGTCTGCCCGTATATAGTAGATCGCGTATCCCACAAGATACAGGATGATCAGCTTAAGAGACAGATCCCGCACCGCATATTTTCCGTATTTTCTTTCCATATCACTCATACAATCCACCTGTACGCCTGCCGGCCGATCCGGTCTCCGGCGCAAACCTTTTTTGTTCAGTTATAATCTGCTCCATTTTATCATCGCTTTTCCCAATTGTAAACGAAGACCGGTCCGGCATCCGGAGGGATTTTTAAAAAGCACTTTTCTTCCACCAAATGATAGATTTTGCGCAATGTAAATCCGTTGCATTTTTGAAACAGCTGAATTATACTGTTCTTTGCATGCAACGGCTTGTAATCTTACTTAATTATTATTGTATTGTGAATTTATAGGAGTTTTCAGTGATTGCTAAGGATTATACTTTAGGAATTGATATAGGATCGACGACCGTCAAGATCGCCGTGCTGGATCCGCAGCACAATCTTCTCTTTGCGGACTACCGGCGCCATCACGCGGATATCCGGGGAACCCTCTTCGCGCTCGTTGACGAGGCCATGGAGAAGCTCTCCGACTGCGTGATCCACCCGGTCATCACGGGATCCGGCGGCCTGACACTGGCGAACTATTTAAAGGTTCCCTTTGTCCAGGAGGTTGTCTCTGTCGCGACTGCCTTGGAAGCGATCGCTCCCAAGACGGACGTCGCCATCGAGCTTGGCGGCGAGGATGCCAAGATCATCTACTTCGAGAACGGAAGCGTTGAGCAGCGCATGAACGGAATCTGCGCCGGCGGAACGGGCTCCTTTATCGATCAGATGGCCTCTCTTCTTCAGACGGATGCCGCCGGCCTCAACGAATATGCAAGGGACTACACTTCCCTCTATACGATAGCTGCCCGCTGCGGCGTCTTCGCCAAGTCGGATATCCAGCCCCTGATCAACGAGGGCGCTACCAAAGAGGACCTTGCCGCCTCCATCTTCCAGGCTGTCGTCAACCAGACGATCAGCGGCCTCGCCTGCGGAAAACCGATCCGCGGCCACGTGGCCTTCCTGGGCGGCCCGCTTCACTTCCTTCCCGAGCTGAAGGAAGCGTTTATCCGGACCCTGAAGCTGGACGAGGAGCACACCATCGATGTAGAAAACTCCCACCTGTTCGCCGCCATGGGCAGCGCCATGAACGCCTCCGAGGAGGTCTTTCTGACGCTCTCCGAGATGAAGGAAAGACTCTCCGGAGAGATCAGGATGGAGTTTGAGATCGGAAGAATGGATCCACTCTTTTCTTCCAAAGAGGAATACAGCGACTTTAAGGTCCGCCACAGCAAGGCCCGCGTCAAAAAGGGCGACCTCGCGAACTATCACGGAAACTGCTATCTGGGCATCGACGCCGGATCGACCACGACCAAGCTTGCGGTCGTCGGGGAAGACGGCTCTCTCTTATATTCTTTCTACAGCGGCAACGAGGGAAGCCCCATCAAGACTGCCATTCGCTCCATAAAGGAGATCAAAAAGCTCCTTCCGGAGGACGCCCATATCGTGCGCAGCTGCTCTACCGGATACGGGGAAGCGCTTCTCAAGGCCGCTTTCCTTCTGGACGAGGGCGAAGTCGAGACCATCGCGCACTACTACGCGGCGGCCTTCTTCAACCCCGATGTGGACTGCATTCTCGATATCGGCGGACAGGACATGAAGTGCATCCGCATCAAGAACCACGCCGTGGACAACGT
>DLYC01000153.1 GCA_003447895.1 Lachnospiraceae bacterium
TTCATCGCCGACAACATCAAGGAAGTCATTCCCGAGTACCTGATGCTTCTCAAGGGCGTGATCGACTGCCCTGACCTTCCTCTGAACGTCTCCAGAAGCGCGCTCCAGAACGACGGCTTCGCGCAGAAGATCAGCGATTACATCACCAAGAAGGTCGCGGACAAGCTGGTCGGCATGTGCAAGACTGACAAAGAAAACTATGACAAATACTGGGATGACATCAGTCCCTTCATCAAATACGGCTGCCTGCGCGATGACAAGTTCTGCACCAGAATGACCGACTACATCCTGTTCAAGGATCTGGACGGCAAGTACCTGACTACGCCCGAGGCCCTGAATGTCAACCGGATCGATCCGGAGGCGGAAACCGATGAGAAGGCCGGCGAAGGAACCGGGGCTGCCGGTGAAGGCGCGGAGTCGGCCGGCGGCACTGCGACGGACGAGAACGGCGAAAAGGTCGAGGCGGAAGTTGTCGGTGAAGCTTCCGATCAGGACGCTGAGAAGGAGCCCGAAGTAGTAGACCACACGATCTACTATGTGACGGATCCTCAGCAGCAGAGCCAGTACATCCGCATGTTCCGCGACAACAAGATGCAGGCATTTATCCTCGATCACACGATCGACCAGCCCTTTATCCAGCAGCTCGAAGCCAAGAATGAGGGCCTTCACTTCGCAAGAATTGATGCAGACATCCAGGATGCGCTCAAGTCCCGCACCGGCAAGAAGGCGGAGGCAAACCTCAAGGAGGTCTCCGAAAAGCTCGAGAAGATGATCCGCAAAGCAGTGGGGAACGACAAGCTGAACGTCAAAGTCGAGAACCTTCGCGACAAGAAGACGGCCTCCATGCTGACAGTTGACGAGCAGAGCCGCAGAATGGCCGACATGATGAAGATGTACGCGGCATCCGGCATGGGCCTTGGCATGGACAGCTGGGCCAAAGAGGGCCAGACACTCATCCTCAACGCCAAGCACCCTCTTGTCAAATACGTCATGGAGCACGAAGAGGACAAGACCGTGAAGATGATCTGCAGCCAGCTCTATGACCTGGCACAGATCCAGAACGCGCCTCTTTCGGCAGAGGATATGGCAGGCTTTATTGTCAGATCCAATGAGATCATGCTGATGCTGGCTAAGAGCGGCGAGGCGGCTGCTGAGGCGGATGCTTCTGCTGATGAGGCGAAGGCGGAGTAAGTTTCCGATGTGGCGCTTCGTTTTGCGAAAGAGCCGAAGGCTTTAACAGAATCTGCTGCAGGAGAATATCAGATTGCGTTGCCCCGGGGGACGGACCTGACGGTCGGTCCTCCGGGGCACTTTTTGTGCGCGAAAGGTGCACCACAAATACCCCTGTGCTATAATGGCATATATTGGGATACTGTTGACTGCGGAGCGTAAGGAAGCTATGGGATATCGCGAGTTATATACGGCCGCCAATATGGCGGGCGAAGATTATAATATTTCTGATAAGGGCCTGAGCATCACGCCGGCGGAGATTCACGTTCAGGTGAGGCCGGGCGGGACTGTGGAGGGCCAGTTTGTGGTGGCCGGGCCGGCGGAAATTGCGTTGACCGGTTTTTTGACGTCGGATGATTTTCATATGCAGCTTCGCAGGGACCATTTTGCCGGAAATCCGGACAGGATCAGCTGGCGGTTTGATGCCCGCTCGCTCAGGGAAGGCGATGTCGTAGAGGGAACGATCGGAATTGTCTCCAACCGCGGAGAGTATGAGGTGCCCTTCAAAGCGGAGGCGGTTCTTCCGCAGATTGAGGGGAAAGAAGTACAGGAGATCAAAAATCAGAATTCTGCCGCGGAAAGACTGCAGTCTCTGGCTGACGAGGACTGGGGCAGCGCAGTGAGGCTTTTTTATCGAAAAGAGTTTCAGGAATCGCTGATGACGGAAGAAGAGCGGATGCTCTATCGGGGACTTTCGAGGTATCCCGGAAATGAGCAGAATGTGGAAGAGTTCCTGATCGCCGCCTGTGGCAAGGAACCGGTAGAGTACTCGACGG
This sequence comes from Lachnospiraceae bacterium, assembly GCA_003447895.1. Classification (GTDB taxonomy): domain Bacteria; phylum Bacillota; class Clostridia; order Lachnospirales; family Lachnospiraceae; genus CAG-791. The sequence goes on from DLYC01000153.1 coordinate 2,007, forward strand.
ATGTCAAGGAGATCCGGACAGAAATCCTGGACATAGGCAGGTCGGAAAGAACTGCCCGGGAACGGTATTCGACGGAAAGAACTGCGCAGGAACGGTATTCGCAGGAAAGAAATTCCGCCGGCAGAACCATCCGGGAAAGAGGCGGCTCGGAGCGGGTTTCACAGGCAAGAAATCAGTCGGACACCTCGGAATACCGCATTCCGATCAAGAGAACCGGGTGGGGCTATACGAAGCTCAGGGTGACAATGATCGGAAGTTTCCTGAGTCCGAATGTTTCTTATGTTGAGAGTGAGGATTTTCTGGGGGATACCTGTTCTTTCCGGTATAGGGTGGACAAGTATAAGCTGCACGCGGGGCGGAACTTCGGAAGGATCATTTTGAAGTCGCCTTATCAGGAGATCAGTATTCCGGTCGAGGTCCAATACAGGAGAAGAGGAGACCAGAGAGCCAGGCAGGAGAGAGAGAGCCGAAGGGCGATTCTGGAAATCATGCGCCACTACGAGAGGCTTCATCTCAGCTGGGCCGGAGCAGGCAGTAATGCGGAAAGCGGCAGCGGAAAGGACAGCTACGCGAGAAGCGGCGCCGGAAAAGACAGCACCCGGAAAGGAAGCGGCGGGAACGGCAGCGCCGGTCTTGACGAGGGGGAGTGGCTTCGGCAGGCGGATGAGCTTGTGAGAAGGCTCACGTTCCTGAGAAGGGACAGTGTTTTGCCGAGGCTGTATGCGGCGCAGCTGATGCTGATGCAGAACCGGATCCACAATGCGGTGATGGAGCTGGAGGGAGTGAGGCGGAGGCTTGCCGGCGCGGGGCCCGATGAAGTGCTGGAGATGGGGCACACGCAGTACAAGGGGGAGACGGAAGTCGAGTACTGTTACAGGCAGTTTCTCACGGCGCTTGCTTACAATGACGCGGACATTTATACGCCGCGGGTGGGGAGGATCCTGAGAGAGCGGTACAGGAAGAATCCCTCGGACTGGCGGATCGCGTGGATGATGCTGCAGCTTCTTCCCGAGTATGCGCCGGGGAATGCGGGCAGGTGGAATTTTCTTAAGAAGCAGTTTTTGAACGGGTGCAGGAGTCCGATCATTTATCTGGAAGCGTGGGATATGATCGCGGCGGATCCGGAGTACCTGAATCTTCAGGAGGACAGAAGGACCGGCCGATACGGGGGAGATGCCTTCGAGAGGCAGGTGCTTCTCTATGCCCTGCGAAAGGGGCTTCTGGGGACAGAGATCATGAAGAGCGTGCTGGAGAGGTGCGACCGCAGGAGGGATTTTCCGCGGTCTCTTTTCCATGTGCTCACGAAGGCCTATGAACAGGAAAAGATGCGATCGCTCAGGACGGAGATAGTCAGGTGCATCTGCGGTCTTTTGATCCGGAGCGGACACACGGAGCCGGAATATTTTATCTGGTATTCCCGAGCTGTGGAGCGGGGAGTCAAAACAGCGCGGCTTTACGATTTTTACCTCCAGTCGCTGCCTGAGGACTACAACGGCGTCATTCCGGACAGTGTGATCCGGAACGCGGGGCGCGGCGGGATGCTGACCTCCGCGGGAAGGGCCTATTACTACCGCTATCTCTATCAGGCAAGGCGGGAGTATCCGGCGGTCTATGAGGAGTGCCGGGAGGATATCCGGAATTTTCTGGCGGCGCAGATCGCGGACCACAAGATGAATGAGAATCTGGCGGTGCTCTACAGAGCCGCGCTGAAGGATCCGGAGATCTGTCCCGACAACGCCGGGGATCTGACCAAGCTGTCCTATCTGTCGCACCTTAGGACGACGCATCTTTCGATGAAGAAAGCGGCGGTCGTCTACGCCAAGAGCAGCCGGGAGAGGGCCTATCCCATCGAGAAGGGAAACTGCATTCTGCCCCTGTACGGGGAGGAGAACCGGATTTTCCTCGAGGATGAGCACCAGAACCGCTTTACCGCGAGCGTTCCTTACACTTGTGACAGGATGATGGACCCCGTGCAGGTGCCGGATCCGGTCTCCCTGCAGGAAATGTCCGATCTGCCCTTTGCCCTGGAGATCTCGGGGGCGTCCGCGGATTCCTTCGAAGTGACGGAGGACACGCTTCAGTACTGCGAGATCCTCGTCCGCTCGGCGGGGATCGACCCGGCCTACAGGACGCGCCTCAAGCTCCGGCTCCTTACCTTTTATGAGAAAAAGGGCGACATGGAGCGGCTAAGGGCCATGGCGGGCACGATCCGTCCCGAGGATCTGGAGACGGAAGCGCGGACGGAAACCATCGCGATGCTGTGCCGCTGCGGAATGTACAGGGAAGCGGCGGACTGGATCTGCGGGAGCGGCGCCGGAAGCTGCCCGGCAGCGCTTCTGGCTGAGACGGCGCTGGGCCTTAAGAGCCTTAGCGGCGAGGAGAAGTCGCGGCAGAGCGACGCCGGACGGATCGCCTGGGCCGCCTTTACGCGCGGATCTGCCAAAAGACCGATCCTTGAACTCCTGCTGGAGACTTACGACGGACTGACCTCGGACCTTGTTCGCATTCGAAACGCGGCCGTAGAGGCAGCTGATGAGGGAGAGGAGTCGGATCCCCTCGTTGTCACGAGCGAGGACAGGCTGCTCTCGCAGATCCTGTTCAGCGGCGACATGATCGAGGACCAGGAACTTCTTCTCCTCCGCGAATATGAGCGGGGCGGAACCCACAGATCTCTTGCCGGGGCAGGGATCGCGCAGTACTGCCACTATGTTTTTGCAGACTGGCATAAAATGGGGCAGGAGATCATGAAGCTCATCACGGACGCGGACCAGGACGGCATGAGCGTGGAGCCGATCTGCAAGCTGGCCTTTCTGAAATCGCTCTCGGAGAGAACGGAAGGATTCAGCGAAAGGGAGGGGGAGACGGCCGAGAGATTTCTCAATTCTCTTGTAAAGCAGGAGATCGTCTTCCCGTTCTACCGGCGGTTTACAGGAACGGGACCCGGCCTCAGGCTCTATGACCGGGAGACAATGATCGAGTACCACAATCCGGCCGGCGTCAGAGGCGCCAGGGGCCATGTGGTCATACACTGCTCGATCGACCGGGGCGGAAAGCAGGAGCCTTTCGTCGCGAGGGAGATGAAAGAAATGGTGCGGGGCTTCTATGTCAGCTCCTTCTTTCTGTTCTACGGAGAACAGATTCACTATTTTATCACCGATGATCCCGAGGAGAAAAACTTTGTGGAGAGCGGCACGATCGGGCAGGACGTCCTGATGGACATTTCGGAGAACGACCGGTTTGCCGCCATCGACAGGATCTCGTCCGCTGCCGCAAGAAGGGACCGGGCGCAGACGGCGCAGCTTCTCGCGGACTATTCGAAGCGGGAATACCTGACAAAGGAACTGTTCGGCTCGGAGGAGGACAGCGATGCTCTTTACTAGACTTCCGGAAAAAAAATACATCCTGGGGATCGATCTGGAAGAGTCCTTCTGCCAGATCTCCTATCTCAACACCAGAAGGTTCTCGGCGGGCATGGATCCCCACACCTTCTCCTTCGTGGCGGGGAGAGAGGAATTCAATATTCCGTCGGCGGCCTTTCAGGATCCCGGGGGCGGACAGTGGCTCTACGGCCGGGACGCGCTAAACACAGCGGCGGAAAGGGGGCTGAAACCCCTGACCGGACTCCTGGGGCTTGCCAGGGAGGAGGAGCTTTCGCGCGGCCAAAAGACACAGGCCGAAGGCGCTTCGAATACCGGGGCCGAAGGCACGTCCGGAGGCCTGCATAACGGGGGCGCAGCCGCACAGAATACCGGGGCAGCAGCCGGCAGCGGGTTCTATGCCGGGCTTTTGGCCGGGTATCTGAGGTACTGCCTTTCACTTTTATCGGTGGAGGTCACGCCGGAGGAGACGGAAGCGGTCACTTTCACGACAGCGGTCATGGACAGGACGAACGCGGCAGTCTTAAAGAGGGCGGCGGAGTCGCTCTATCCGGACCTCTCCGGGGTCTCCTTCGAGGAGCATTTAAAGTCCTTCTATCACTATATTTTGATGCAGGATGAGGAGCAGAGGAGGCAGTCCGTGCTGCTTTTGGACGGATGGTCGGAGACGGAGCTGGTCCTCAGCTGCCTGTCCTTTAACAAGAAGACGAAGCCGGTCGTGTGCATTCCGGAGGAGTACAGGATTCCGATTCCGGAGGACGCGGACGGCGCGCAGATGGACCGGACCGTGTTCGACGCGGTGAGAGCGCTCATGCGTGAGAAGGAGTTCTCGGCGGCTTACCTTACGGGCGAGAGCCTTTCGGGGGGCTGGATGAAGGATTCGCTGAACCTGATCGCCAGGGGAAGAAGGGCCTTTCAGGGGGACAATCTCTACAGCAAGGGAGCAGCCTTCAGCACGCTGGTCTACCTGGGGCTCGCGGCCAAGGCGGACAAATTCTTCTATTTAAGTATGGACGCGCTTAGGTGCAACATCGGCATGAACTGCCTGAAGAAGGGAAGGACGGTCTACCAGCCCCTTCTGGATGCGGGCTCGGAGTGGTATGACGCGGCCGCGCAGATCGATATTCTGCTGGAGGACGGGGATGAGATCGTGCTGTCGCAGACGTCCGTGGATACGGGAATTCCGAGGGATATCATTGTGAAGCTGGAAAACCTCCCGCAGAGACCAAGAGCCACTACGAGACTTCGGATCCGGCTTAGCATGCGCACGGCGAACCTCATGAAGATCGAGGCGGAGGACCTGGGATTCGGGGAGATCTTCCCTTCTTCCGGGATGCGCTGGGAACAGGAGATTGACATAAATGGGTAGGAGTATACTGACAACGGGCCGCATCGCGGACCGCCCATACAGGCTTAAGGTCATAGACAGAAATGTCTATACCGTAGAGGAACTGTGCTATTCGGTGGGACAGTGCGCCTCCTTTCTGGATGAGGATTTCATGGACCACGAGCTCCTTATGTGGCTGGAGAACGCCTGCGGAATGACGGAACTTGCCGGGCAGCTCAGATCGCTCCTTCACGGGCGGTGCGCCGTGGAGGACTTCGCCTCGGTGCTCCTTCTGTATGTGGGCTATCAGAGCATGGAGGAGATTGAGGAGATCCGAAAGTCCATCTCCAACGGAAAGGGGCTCGAGCCGTTCCAGAGGCGCCTCAGCGAAGCGAGATTCTCCGCGTCGAGGGGCCACATCGCGCAGGCGATGGAGCTTATGGACACGATCCTCGCGGAACTGCCCGAACTTGAGCGGGAGATGCGGGGCAGGATCTGGGCGGAGAAGGGGCTTCTCTACGCGCAGGGCTTTCGCTATTCCGAGGCCGCCGACTGCTACAAAAAGGCCTGGCAGCTGTCGGGGCAGAGGCAGAACTGCATCAAGTATCTCGCGGCGCTTCGTTTTTCCGTGCCGGAGGCGGACTATCAGGCCTATCTCGCAGAGCATCCGGAGCTTTCGGACGCAGCCACGGAACTGGAAGTGAAAGCGATGAAAGCGGGGAAGGAGTGGAAGGCGGGAACCGGAGGAAGACAGAGCAAGCGGCTCGCCGGATACCTGAGAAACGGACAGGACAAATCCTTTGACAACTACGCGCAGCAGAGGATCCGGGAGCTCCGGGACCGGTTCCGGGCAGATAATGCACCCTCTTTCTGAAATGTCTGCTTTACTTTACTAAATTTATTGTTATACTGTAAACGGTTATGAAACAACAGATCCATGACGGTTCTGCTTTATAAATGAAGTTAACAAGGCCGGCTACCACTAAGACCGATCACAGAAAGGATTTTTATATGGCAAATGACAGATATGTGAGCCCTCTTTCCGAGAGATACGCAAGCAGAGAGATGCAGTATATTTTCTCCCCCGACATGAAGTTCAGGACCTGGAGAAAGCTGTGGATCGCGCTGGCTGAGACAGAAAAGGAGCTCGGACTTCCTATTACGGACGAGCAGATCGCGGAGCTGAAGGCACATGCGGAGGACATCAACTACGAAGAGGCCAAGGCAAGGGAAAAGATCGTGCGCCACGACGTCATGAGCCATGTCTACGCGTACGGACTTCAGTGCCCGAAGGCGAAGGGAATCATTCACCTCGGCGCGACAAGCTGCTACGTCGGCGACAATACCGATGTGATCATCATGCGGGAGGCGCTGAGGCTGGTCAGAAAGAAACTGATCAATGTTTTGGCAGAGCTCTCCAAGTTCGCGGATGCCTATAAGAGTCTTCCGACGCTCGGATTTACCCACTTCCAGCCCGCGCAGCCCACAACGGTAGGAAAGAGAGCGACGCTCTGGATGCAGGAATTCTACGTGGCGCTGGGAGAAGTGGATCACGCGCTCAGACAGCTGAGGCTCCTGGGAAGCAAAGGAACGACCGGAACGCAGGCATCCTTCCTGGAACTGTTCGACGGAGACCTCGAGAAGGTAGACCGGCTCGATCCCATGATCGCTCAGAAGATGGGATTTGAGGGCTGCGTCCCGGTATCCGGGCAGACCTATCCAAGACTTCTGGATACGATCGTCCTCAACTCGCTGGGGATCGTCGCCTCCGCGGCGATGAAGATGGGCACGGACATCCGCCTTCTGCAGCACCTCAAGGAAGTGGAGGAGCCCTTCGAGAAGAGCCAGATCGGATCGAGCGCAATGGCCTACAAGAGAAATCCCATGCGCAGTGAGAGAATCTGCTCCCTGTCCCGATATGTGATGATCGATGTGCTCAATCCGGCTGTCACGGCGGGCACGCAGTGGTTTGAGAGAACCCTGGACGATTCCGCCAACAAGAGGCTTTCCGTTCCGGAGGGCTTCCTTGCGATCGACGGCGTTCTGGACCTGTGCCTGAATGTCACGGACGGCCTCAAGGTCTACCCCAAAGTCATCGAGAAGAGGCTCATGTCGGAGCTTCCCTTCATGGCGACAGAGAACATCATGATGGACGCCGTCAAGGCGGGAGGCGACAGGCAGGAGCTCCACGAGAGGATCCGCGAGCTCTCCATGATCGCCGGAAAGCGCGTCAAGGAAGAGGGAAAGGACAACAACCTCCTGGAACTGATCGCTGCAGACCCCGCGTTCCACATGTCCATCGAGGAGCTGCAAAAGTCCATGGATCCTGCCAGGTATATCGGCTGCGCGCCGCACCAGGTGGAGAGATTCCTCTCGGAGGTCATCCGGCCGCTCCTTGACGAGAACCGTGATCTTCTGGGACAGAAGGCGGAGATCAACGTGTAATTATATACTCAGCACCCCGGAAAAATGATCAAAATAAGGGCCGGGGAGCTCGCTCGCCGGAACGTTTTGATCATTTTCCGGGGCGGACAAGACGCGCAGCGTCTCCGGACGCACACAGTCCCGAATGCGAAGCATTTGGGACGTGGGGGGGGCTGAATATTACCCTTGTTTTACATATAGAATAGGAGGTTCAAATGGTTAAAGCAGTCGTAGGCGCCAACTGGGGAGATGAGGGAAAAGGAAAGATCACCGATACGCTGGCGGATTCCGCGGACGTAGTCATCCGCTTTCAGGGCGGTGCCAATGCGGGTCACACGATCGTCAATGAGTACGGGAAATTCGCGCTCCACACGCTTCCCTCGGGAGTGTTCCACCAGAACGTCATGAACATCATCGGAAACGGTGTCGCCCTGAATATCCCTGTCCTGTTCAATGAGCTTAAGAGCATCACGGAGAAGGGCGTTCCCGCGCCGCAGCTGATGATCTCTGACCGCTGCCAGATCGTGATGCCCTATCACATTCTGTTCGACCAGCTCGAAGAGGAGAGACTTGCCGGCAAATCCTTCGGATCCACCAAGTCCGGCATTGCGCCTTTCTATTCGGACAAATACGCGAAAGTAGGATTCCAGGTGAACGAGCTGTTCCAGGATGAGGCGGTCCTTGCGGAGAAGATCGCGGACGTATGCGTCAAAAAAGACGTCCTTCTGGTAAACCTCTATCACAAGGAGCCCATCGACCAGAAGGCCCTGTTCCGCACCCTTCTCACCTACCGCGACATGGTCGCCCCCTATGTGGGCAATGTCTCGGAGTACCTTGACAAGGCGGTCAAGGAGAACAAGACGATCCTCCTCGAGGGTCAGCTCGGCACGATGAAGGATCCCGACCACGGAATTTACCCCATGGTCACTTCTTCGAGCACCCTGGCGGCTTACGGCGCGATCGGCGCGGGAATTCCTCCCTATGCCATCGAGAAGATCGTTGTCGTCAACAAGGCATACTCCTCCGCGGTCGGCGCGGGCGAGTTTACCTCGGAGATCTTCGGCGAGGAAGCGGAAGAGCTTCGCAGAAGAGGCGGAGACGGCGGCGAGTACGGCGCGACGACCGGAAGACCCAGAAGGGT
>DLYC01000221.1:0-5046 GCA_003447895.1 Lachnospiraceae bacterium
AAAGCTGACGAAGCTTACAGGATCGGCCTTGTAAATGCTGTATATCCTCAGGAAGAGCTTCTTCCCGCAGCCAAGAAGATGGCGGCGACCATCGCAGGCAACGCTCCGATCGCTGTTCGCGCATGCAAGAAGGCGATCAACGAAGGCCTCCAGGTCAGCATCGACGAAGGCGTCGCGATCGAAGAAGAACTCTTCGGAAGCTGCTTCGAGAGCTATGACCAGCAGGAAGGCATGGCCAACTTCCTTCGCAAGAAAGATGATCCCAAGAAGGTCAAGAAGGTCGCTTTCAAGAACGAGTAATTTCGGTGCCGCTGTATCGTGAAGATCTGTCCGGCAGAGATGTCCGCGGCAGATCCGGGATGTTTGAAAGTTTCGAAAAGGGGTAATTCGGACTAAGGCATCACTTCAGGTATGCAAATATAATTAAGTTATCATAAGGAGGATACGAAAATGAAAGTTGCTGTTATTGGCGCAGGCGCAATGGGTTCCGGCATCGCTCAGACTTTTGCTCAGTGTGACGCGGTCGAGAAGGTTTATCTGTGCGATATCAAGCAGGAGTTCGCTGACGGCGGCCTTGCAAAGATCAAGAAGGGTCTTGACAAGATGGTCGCGAAGGGAAAGATGGAGCAGGCAGCTGCAGACGCCATCACCGGAAAGATCGTCACAGGCCTTAACGACATCGCTGTAGACCCCGATCTCGTAGTCGAGGCAGCTCTCGAAGTTATGCAGATCAAGCAGGATGTCTTCAAGAAGCTCCAGGATGAGATCGTAAAGAACCCCGACTGCATCTTTGCGTCCAATACTTCTTCCCTGTCCATCACACAGATCGGCGCAGGCCTTACAAAGCCCATCATCGGCATGCACTTCTTCAATCCCGCTCCTGTTATGAAGCTGGTTGAGGTCATTGCAGGTATCAACACTCCCGCTGAATATGTTGAGAAGGTCATCGAGATCTCCAAGCAGCTCGGCAAGGTTCCGGTACAGGTCAATGAGGCGGCAGGCTTTGCCGTAAACAGAATCCTTGTTCCTATGATCAACGAGGCGATCAACGTCTATTACACCGGCACAGCTGATATCGAAGGCATCGACAATGCTATGAAGCTCGGCTGCAACCACCCCATGGGACCGCTGGAGCTCGGCGATTTCATCGGCCTTGACATCTGCCTGGCGATCATGGACGTTCTGTTCGAGGAAACACACGACAACAAGTACGCTGCAAGCCCTCTGCTTCGCAAGATGGTCCGCGGCAAGAGACTGGGTGTGAAGACCGGCATCGGCTTCTATGATTATTCCAATGGCCCCCGCAACAAAGTGCCTACAGATAAGAAATAATTAAACCAAAGTTTAAAAAGGCCAAAATATAACGGTCGGTTCTGCGGTGACACGATCGTGCCGCCGCAGAAAACTAATTCATAGCCTAAACCTATGAATTATGGAAGGACAGGCGTGGTAAAAACCATATTTCGCTTTATTGCGCCGAAATATACCGCGTGTTATATTTGGAATAGAGTTGTACGTTCGGCGCACTATACAATCCGGTCGCCGGACGCACGAAATAACATCCCAGGAGGAGGACAATATGAACATTCTTGTTTGCGTAAAACAGGTTCCGGATACGACTCAGATCAAGATCGATCCGGTAAAGCACACCCTGATTCGCGAGGGTGTCCCGGCTATTCTGAATCCTTTTGACGGCTATGCTCTTGAGGCAGCTGCCCGCATTAAGGACAAAGATCCCAGCACAAAGATCACTGTAGTTACTATGGGACCGCCGCAGGCAGTCGCAGTTCTGAAAGAGTGCGTCGCGATCGCAGCGGACAAGGGCTATCTGGTAACAGGCCGTACATTCGGCGGTTCCGATACTCTTGCTACTTCCTATATCATTTCCCACGCTATCAAGAAGATCGAAGAGAAAGAGGGCGCTTTCGACGCTATCTTCTGCGGTAAGCAGGCAATTGACGGTGACACAGCACAGGTCGGTCCTGAGATCGCTGAGTGGCTGGGACTTCCCCAGGTTACCTATGGCCTTGAGTGTGAAACTACTGAGGATGGCCTGAAGGTCAGAAAAGAAGCTGATGACGGTGTTCAGGTAATCGGAATCAAGACTCCTTGCCTCGTCACATTCACAAAGCCTTCCTTCGACCCTCGTTATCCCACAATCAAGCGCAAACTGGCTGCTAACAGAGCTAAGTTTGAGACTCTGGGTGACGACTTTGATCCCAGCATGGATCCGGCTCACTATGGTCTGAAGGGATCTCCTACACACGTTAAGAAATCCTTTACTCCTCCCGTCAAACAGGGCGGTATCAAGATCAAGGAAGAGACCGGTGCAGAGTCCGCAGCTAAGCTCGCTCAGATTCTGGTCGATAACAACATTATCTGACAGGAGGGATAACAATGGAAGCTAAGACAAAAGACCTTTGGGTATTTATTGAAACTAACGAGGACGGTTCCCCGAAGAAAGTCGGTCTGGAACTCCTCAATCCCGGCCGTACACTTGCTGACAAACAGGGCGGCAAGCTGGTAGGTGTTGTTGTTGGTAACAACGTAGCTGAGTCTGTTGAGCAGGCCGGCATCTACGGCGCAGACCAGGTCATCGTAGTTGAGGGACCTGAGTTCGAGAAGTACACAACTGACGCATATGTAAACGCTCTTACATTCCTGGTAGAGAAATATGCTCCCACAACCGTTATGATCGGTGCTACACCGAACGGCCGTGACCTGGGCCCTCGTTTCTCCTCCAGACTTAAGACCGGCCTTACAGCTGACTGCACAAGCCTTGACATCGACGAAGAGACAGGCAATGTCGCTTGGACACGTCCTGCATTCGGCGGAAACCTCATGGCTACCATCATGTGCCCTGACCACCGCCCTCAGTGCGGTACCGTTCGTCCCGGCGTCTTCAAGAAGCCCGAGGCAGGCGAGAACAAGGCAGAAGTGATCAAGGAAGATTACCACGTAGCAGCTGAAGATATCCGTACAACCCTGATCGAGACCATCAAGGAAGCAGCCGGTGAGGCAGTTGACCTTGAGGGCGCTGATGTCATCGTTTCCGGCGGTCGCGGAATGGGCGGCCCGGATGGATTCAACACCACTCTGAAGCCCCTTGCAGACCTGCTCGGCGGCGTAGTCGGTGCTTCCCGTGCAGCAGTCGACAGCGGCTGGATCGCACACGCTCATCAGGTTGGCCAGACCGGCAAGACCGTTGGTCCCAAGCTCTACATCGCTTGCGGTATCTCCGGTGCTATCCAGCACGTAGCCGGCATGAGCAGCTCTGACTGCATCGTAGCGATCAACAAGGACGAGGATGCAAACATCTTCAATATCGCAGATTACGGCGTAATCGGCGATCTGTATGAGGTTGTTCCTGCTCTCACCGAAGAGATCAAAAAGCTCAAAGCATAAGAACAAACAGTACCTGATATGGAGGCCGCATAGACCGTTGTGTCTGTGCGGCCTTTGTTAAAATCATAAGCGGCGCAGTCCCGACAGAGCGTCCGGACGGTTGCGTCGCGCCCCATATCCCGGAGCCCCAAAAAGAATCAAAATATATTGATATTTTATTCACAATATAAGACTTCCGTGCTATAATAGTTTCGTTAGATACGGGCCGGATGAATATTTTGACAGAATAGGATTGGCGGCTTTTAATTAACCGAAGAAGGTGTTCTTTCGATCACCGGAAAATGAATTGGAGGAAAGAAATGGCAAAGAAAGTTGTTTTGGCGGGTGCATGCCGTACAGCAATCGGCAAGATGGGCGGACAGCTCAGCACAGTAAAGGCTGCTGATATGGGCTCTATCGTAATCAAGGAAGCTCTTAAACGCACAGGCATTCCGGCTGATCAGGTCGACGAAGTTCTCATGGGCTGCGTCATCCAGGCAGGCCAGGGACAGAACGTGGCAAGACAGGCTTCCATCAAGGCAGGCCTCCCTGTAGAAGTTCCCGCTGTTACAATTAACGTAGTATGCGGCTCCGGTCTGAACTGCGTCAACATGGCTGCAGAGAAGATCATCGCAGGGACAGCGGATATCGTTGTCGCCGGCGGTATGGAAAACATGTCTCTTGCTCCTTACGCTGTTATGCAGGGCCGTTACGGCTACAGAATGAACAACGGCGTTCTGGTGGATACCATGATCAAGGATGCTCTTTGGGATGCATTCAATGACTATCACATGATCAAGACCGCTGACAACGTAGCTGAGCAGTGGGGCCTTACAAGAGAAGAGCTCGACGTCTTCGCGGCAAACAGCCAGAACAAGGCGGTGGCAGCTATGGAAGCCGGCAAGTTCAAGGATGAGATCGTTCCTGTAGAAGTAAAGATGAAGAAGCAGACTGTCATTGTCGACACAGACGAGGGCCCTCGTCCCGGCACAACTCCTGAAAGCCTTGCAAAGCTTCGCACCATCAATGCTGGCGGTGTGACAACTGCAGGTAACGCTTCCGGTATCAACGACGGCGCGGCTTGTGTCATCGTCATGAGCGAAGAGAAGGCCAAAGAACTCGGCGTGACTCCTATGGCAACATGGGTAGCAGGCGCTCTTGGCGGCGTTGATCCCTCCATCATGGGTGTCGGACCTGTCGCGGCAACCAAGAAGGTTCTGGCCAGAACCGGCCTTACGATCGATGATTTCGACCTGTATGAAGCAAACGAAGCTTTCGCGGCACAGTCTGTCGCAGTCGGAAAGGAGCTTGGCTTCGATCTTTCCAAGCTCAATGTCAACGGCGGCGCGATCGCTCTCGGACATCCCGTAGGTGCTTCCGGCTGCCGTATCCTGGTCACACTCCTTCATGAGATGAACAAGAGAGATGCAAAGCGCGGCCTTGCAACTCTTTGCATCGGCGGCGGCATGGGCTGCGCCACAATCGTAGAGAGAGACTGATCGGGTGATCAACAAGAATCCATAAATGGATACAGCTGCCCCCGGATCTGTTTCCGGGGGCAGTTTCACTCCGCAAGCTATCACATTACAGGAGGATATAGCAAAATGAGCAAGAGAAGAGTTGTACTGGCAGGTGCATGCAGAACAGCGATCGGAACCATGG
>DLYC01000221.1:5097-5253 GCA_003447895.1 Lachnospiraceae bacterium
TCGGAACCATGGGCGGACAGCTCAGTTCCATCCCGGCTCCCGATCTTGGAGCTATGGCGATCAAAGAGGCTCTCAAGAGAGCCGGCGTAAAGCCTGAGCAGGTAGACGAAGTCTACATGGGCAACGTAATTCAGGCAGGTCTTGGCCAGAACCCCG
>DLYC01000267.1:0-1287 GCA_003447895.1 Lachnospiraceae bacterium
TGGATTTTTTCCGGCACCTTTGATGCCCTCTCCGACTTCGCTGACATTAGAAAACGTCAGAAAGCATTCCGTCAGGCCGTCTACGGTCGTGAAATTATCCCACGCGATTCCTTCATAGACAATGTATTTGGCTCCGGGAACCGTATTTTTGATTCCGGAGAGGTTCACATCGATGATCTCCGTTACGCCTCTGGTCGTATCATCACAATCTCCCGAGTGGTAAGCAAAGTTTTCTTTGAGGTTATTCCAGGAGATCTGTCCGAGGAAACTGTACTTTTCATCAAGAAACGCGCAGGAGAAATCAAAGAAACCGTCTCTGGGTCCTTTTTTATATAAGGCGGCGCGCAGAATGTCCCGATCCTGCCCAAGCGGGATCTTCGTACCGATTGCGACCGTTCTGTTTTTGCCGCTGTCAGATCTTCCCACAACCGGAACAGGGCAGTTTTTCAGTTCCGGCTGAATGTATACTTTTCCGATGTCTTCTTTGCGCGCGAGCTGCCCGAGGATCAGGCTGCGCAAAATGTTTGAAAAGCGGTCTTTCGTTTTCTCAGAGAGCTTCAGCGATGTATTGGGGAACAGCTCCACCGCAACATATCTGGACCTTTTGAACCTGAATTTCACGGGCTCTTCTTCGGCTGAAACATTTGAGTCGACAACCTTTTTCAGCGTCAGAAGTTTGTCCATTGGCGCGTTTGCGCACCGCTCCCGAACCATGCGGAGGATTTGGTCCGCCGAATCGGGGTCTCCTGCGGCCTCCGCCTTTGAGATCAGGTCTTTGGAATGGTCCAGCAGCACGCCCGGCGAAACGGCTGCCAGGATCCCGGCTGCCCTCAGATAGTCCTTATTGGCCAGTGCTTCCGCATACAGACTCATTTGGCTCCTGGACTCGCTGACTTTCCTGACGAAATCCGTGAAGGCTTTTTTGCCTTTCATTTCGTCGAAATGAAGGCGCCGTTTTAATACGTTTACGATGAATTTTTTGGCATATTTCGGAATGGCGGATTCACACATTACAGGATAGTTGTTTCGCAGTCCTTCTGTAAAAATATTGAAAAGCGCGATTCTTTCCTGATTGGTGAAGTTTCGGTATTTCTGTTTTTTGGCTAATGAAACATCCCCTCCGGGCGTCAGAGCCGCCAGTAATCTTTCAAAGTCGGGGATCGACCGGACGTCAATGTCCCGGTATTTCCCGCTGAGAAAATCATGGGCAGCTACCAGGGCCCATGTTTCTCTGAAGGGGACGACTTCCGGCATATAGTGCTCATAGCTGAAATTTTCCAATGCGAA
>DLYC01000267.1:1444-3563 GCA_003447895.1 Lachnospiraceae bacterium
AGTTCCGGCTGATCAGAGGCCGCGCCGCTCTCTTTGAGCGAATTATGATAGATCGCGCTCAGGATCTCACGCCCGTCGCCTTTGTATGCCTCGTCTTCTTCCTGCTTTCTTTGCGCCAGCGCTTTCATGGCGTCCCGGAGCGCGGATGTCAGGGAAGACTCCGCAAACGCGTTTATTTTGGCGATATACTCGTCATAGAGGGTCGTAAAATAGGACATGAAGCGAAAGCCGGAGAGCGTATCAATGTCAAGAATCTGCGCGGTTCGGGGAAAATCCGGGAACAGAATATGGTGTTCAACATCCATGCCCTTTGCTTCTTTTAAAGCGTCAAGCAGCGGGAGATAGACCTGCTCTGTCAATCTTTCTTCGGACATGATGGCCATCTTGCGGATGTCCTGATAGGAGAACTTGTAGCCGAGCTTCTCGAAACTTGCGAGCATGGCGGCAAGAACGTTTTCTTTCACCGGCGTGAAGGGGACGTCTTCAGGAGTCTCTTCGGGAAGTATGATGGTCTCTTTCTTATTGAACAGCTGCCTGTTCACGATGATCAGTTTATTGTCGACATCTTTTTGGCTTTTCATAAGGCGGCTCCTCAAATACTATACAAAAAAGGCGAAGCTTTGACTAAAAGCCCCGCCGGAAAATTAACACTATGCCGTGGCGGTCACACGGGATTACCTGACGAATGATGAATGTGCGACTCTATCTGGCAAGTACCTGTTTTCACAGGCAACTTTATTATAATACAAAGATAAGATCCTGGCTATAGGACACGAATCCGGAAACGGCAAAATGTTTGAAGGCGCAGATCAAATGCTTCACTGCTCCATTTTTTTCAGTTCCGGCAGCACGGTCAGAAGCATCGTGGTCATGCAGGCAGTGCCGCCTATGACATTGGAGATGGGCTCCGCCATAAACACGCCGTCCGCTCCGAAGTGAAAGACGCCCGGCAGAAGCAGCGTGAGCGGAACGACCATCACGACTTTGCGGAACAGGGAGAAAAAGATGGCCTGCTTTTTTTTGCCAAGCGCCTTAAACGTGGTCTGCCCGGTGTACTGGAGGGACTGAAACACAAAGGCGAAGAAGTACAGGTGAAGCGCCGGGATCGCGTCCTTCATCAGGGCGGCGTCCGTGCTGAACATGGAGATGAAAAAGGCCGGGAAGCGCTCGATCAGGATCCAGACGATCAGGGTGTAGCCGATTCCGAGACAGCTCATAAGAAGTATTGCCTTCCGGACATGACCGGGCCTTCTGGCGCCGTAATTATAGCTGATCACGGGAGAGGTCCCCTCTCCGATCGCGATGACCGGCGTCTCCAGAACCTGGCGGACGGAATTGATGATCGTATATACCGACACCATGATCTCCCCTCCATATTTTGACAGGGTGCTGTTGCAGACGATGCTGACAAGACTGTTGGTGAACTGCATGACAAAGGCGGAGGAGCCCAGCCCGGCGATGTCCAGGACCGTGGAGCGGAATCTGTCATCGGGATTCTTCCCCGAAAGATTTGCGGGAAGCGAGCGCAGGACCTCCAGGGGGGTGAGGCGCAGCTCGGCCTTATCCCCGGTCAGGAAACGAAGCACGAAGGCGGCCGACAGGATCTGGGACAAAATGGTGGCCAGAGCGGCTCCGCGAACCCCCATGCCGAGGGTGAAGATGAACAGGGGATCCAGGAGAATATTTGTCACTGCGCCGATCACAACGGAGAACATGCCGGTGGAAGCAAATCCCTGTGCGTTGACGTAGGGGTTGAGCCCGGTCGCCAGCATGGTGAAGACCGTGCCGAGAAGATAAATATGAAGATAGGAAAGGGCGTAAGGGAGATTGCCGTCTGTGGCTCCGAACAGGCGAAGGAGCGGGGCGGCGAAGAGCTCGCCGGTCACGGTGATCACAGCGCCCGTGAGAACGAGCATGGAAAATGCGGTGTTCATGACTTCGGAGGCTCTCTTAAGGTCCCCCTTTCCGCGCGCAATGGAGCAGAGCGGCGCGCCTCCCAGCCCGAAGAGGTTTGTGAAGGCGGTGACCATGATGATGATCGGAAAGCAGAGTCCGATACCGCCGAGCGCGGAAGTTCCGTCGCCCGGGATCCTTCCGATGTAGATGCGGTCCACGATGC
>DLYC01000016.1:0-2068 GCA_003447895.1 Lachnospiraceae bacterium
GAGGATGTGATCACCCCCATCATCGGCATGATCGGCGGCTTTGATTTCAGCAGCTTCGTCATCACTGTCAACAATTCTAACATTGCGATCGGAAACTTCATCAACGCAGTCATCAACTTCCTGCTCATCGCCTTTGTTCTCTTCAGCATTATCAAGGCTATGAACAAGGCTGCCGCTGTTGTCAAGAAGCCTGAAGAGGAGCCGGCAGCACCGACCACCAAGATCTGCCCTTACTGCAAGAGCGAGATCGCGATCGAGGCTACAAGATGCCCTCACTGCACTTCTCAGCTTGAAGGCTGATCAGTGAAAGCCTGAGAGGTCAGAAACAGATTTTTCCGTCGGATCTGTTGAAGTCAGGTCCTTCGGAGAGAAACGGATAATCCGGCTGCCGCACACGTGCGGCAGCCATTTCTCATTTTATAAGAAGGTGACATGGGATGCGAAGACCGATCCTGGAGTCGCAGATCGCGGCCCTTTCGAAAGAGACAATACCGATGCATATGCCCGGGCACAAGAGGAATCTGAGGCCCTCCCCGTCCCTTCCCTATGAGCTCGACCTGACGGAGATCGAGGGGGCGGATGACCTTCACGATGCGGGCGGAATCCTGAAAGATGCCATGGAGCGGGCGTCCCTTTTGTGGGGAAGCGACAGGACCTGGTTTCTTGTGGGCGGGAGCACCTGCGGCGTTCTGGCCGGCATCCGGGCAGCGGTCCCCTTCGGTGCGGAGATCATAGCCGCGAGAAACTGCCACAGGTCCGTCTATCACGCGATCGAACTGGGCGGCTGTAAAGCGCACTGGATCATTCCGGAGCCGGTCAGGCGGGCCGGTATATGCGGGGAAATCACAGCCGCGCAGGTCAGGAGCGCGATCCGGAAGCACCCGGAGAGCGCGGCGGTCGTTCTGACGTCTCCGACTTATGAGGGAGTGATCTCGGATATCCGCGCTATCGCGGATATCTGTCACAGCGCGAAAATTCCGCTGATCGTGGACGAGGCGCACGGCGCGCATCTGGGCCTTTATGAAGAGGGCGGTTTTCCGGACGGAAGCATCCGCTGCGGCGCGGATCTCGTGGTCCAGAGTCTCCACAAGACCCTGCCGTCCATGACACAGACAGCGCTTCTTCACCTTCAGGGGAACCTGATAGAGCCGGGGGAAGTCGAGAGACAGCTTGGCATCTTCGAGACCAGTTCCCCCTCCTATCCGCTCATGATCTCGATCGACAGCTGCACGGAGCTTCTCAACGAGCGCGGCCCCGCACTCTTTGAGGCGTGGAAGTCAAGGCTTGACCGCTTCTATGAAGAGGCGCGGCAGCTGCGCTGTATCAAGGTATGGATGCCGGAGAACGCGAAGGAGCGGGCGCTGAGAAAAGGAAGCCGCAGACCGCAGAAAGCGGTGGTCCGCGACAGGAGCAAAATATTGATCTCCTTTCAGAGAGCCGGCCTCACAGGCACTGCGGGGGCAAAGCTTCTGAGGGAGCGGTACGGGATCGAGACAGAGATGGCAAGCGGCGCCAATGTCCTTGCCATGACCGGGTGCGGGGACTTGGATGATTCGCTGAGAATACTCTCGGAGGCGCTCGCGGACCTGGACAGAAATCTGAGCCTTCCGGAGCCGGGCGAGGAAAATCCGGGTTCTGCGGGGGTGATCGGGCCCATGGGGATCCCGCAGGTGCACGCGGCGTGCGATATTTTGACAGCGGTGAACAGTCCATGGGAGGAGGTCCCTGTGAAGGAGGCGGTGAACAGGATCTGCGCGGAGTACCTGTACGCCTATCCGCCCGGCATACCGATCCTGGCACCGGGGGAGTATATCCGCAGAGAGCACATTGCGCGGATGAAAAAGAGCGCGGGGAACGGAAACCGGATCCACCGGACACACTCCCGGTCGGAGGAGACGATTGCCTGCCTTGCGGAGTGATGCCTTGACAAAAGAAGCGGAGCGTTAGTATTATAGACATAACCTTTATAGTAAATCATAACAGAAAGAAGGAAATGGATATGAAGCACATTCAGACACTGAATACACGTGATATGGCTAAGAGCGCACAGAACGGCGGCTGCGGCGAG